>DAOPQX010000025.1:0-17003 GCA_035348395.1 Vicinamibacterales bacterium
CATCCTGGTCGGGCTCGCCTGTCCTCGCGGCGTGGAGCCGGAAGTCTGGGACTGGCTGACCCGCCTGCTGCCGGCGCGGCTCGGGCACACGCTGCAGATCGCCCGCGTGGACGGCGAGGCCGAGATCGCGTGGGCCAATAACCAGCTCGTGCAGAAGCTGCTGCGCGGGGACTGGACGCACCTGTGGTTCGTGGCCGCCGACATGCGGCCGTACCCGCAGACGCACACGATCCTCGAGGCGACGGCGGACGTGGCGATCGGCGTCTCGTTCGTGGTCGAGCCGGACCCGCTCGTACCGCAGTTCACGCACCTCTGGCCGAACGTTTCACGGAGTGACGACGGCCTCAGGTTCCCGCCGCTGAAATGGGACGAGCTCGCCGACGGCCCGCTGGACGTAGATGGTGGGGGGATGCACTGCACGCTAGTCCGGCGCGAGGTGTTCGAGAGCCCCCGCGTGCGGACGGATGGCGGCGCCTGGTTCCGCACGCGGCGCGACGCCTTCGACCGGCGAATGTTGACTGACGACGCGGACTTCTGCTGGCGCGCGAAGCAGGCCGGGTTCTCGGTCCGCGCATACCCCGGCGCGCTCTCGGGGCACGTCAAGACCTGTGATGTCGGCGGTGTGTGGACGGCCGCGCGTGTCCGCGCGCTGTCGGAGGTGTGATCATGTCGATCGCGACGACGATTCAACTGCTCGACTCCGCGGCGCTCACGGCGGACGGGACCACCGACTACTTCAAGATCCCGACCGCAACGATGGGCGAGCTGCACGTCGAGGTCGTGAGCGGCTCGGGGACGATCTCGGGCTTCGACCTGTGGGCACAGTCGCAGTCCGAGGCGGGGGCCAGCCCGGTCGACATCCTGTGGGACCGGGCGGTGAAGACCGCCGACGCCGCGACCGAGGGCACCGCGCGCTCGAACGTCCGCGATGTCGTCGATGGGAAGATCACGACCACCGCCGAGTACTTCTGGGCCAAGATCGATGCGCTGGCGGCGTCCAGGTTCCGCCTGAAGTGGAAGCTGTCCGGGACGTCGACCCCGACCCTGACCCTCAATGCCTGGCTCGTGGTGAAGTAATGGCCGCCCGGCCGATCACGACCGCGGCGGTCGTGCTGGCGAAGAACCCCGGGATCGACTCGGCCCAGATCAATACGACCGAGCTCTCGCGCTGTATCGACGCGGCCTCCGCGCTGCTCGAGAAGTGGTGCAACCGGATCTTCGTCGAGGCGACCTATGCCGCGCTGCACAGCGGCGAGCGGGCGCTGCGGATCCGGGACGACGAGGGCCGGGCTGGGACGCGGCTCTACCTCGCGGACCCGGTGACGCGACTGCTGACTATGCCGGTCTCCGCGGTCTCGAGCTGCACCGAGGACGGGACCGCGATCACGACGTTCCGGCTGTCGACGGCGCCGACCTTCACCGACGGCGATTACGGCGCGCTGGTGAGCGACGCGCGCGGGATCGTGACGCGGGTCTCGATCGCGGGGGGCGAGATCACGCCGGTCCCGTGGGCGCCCGGCGTCGCCAACATCAAGGTTGCGTACACCGCCGGGTACAAGACGTCAGGATCCACCGAACCGCTGATCCCGGCGGACCTGGTCGAGGCCTGCTGTCACCTGACTTGGCTGCTGTTCAATGAGGGTCCGCGTTCCGGGGCCGAGATCATGTCGGAAGCGGGCACCTTCGCGAACTACTCACGGCTGCTGGTCCCGTCTGTGGCGGACGCGATCAAGCGCTATGCGCTGCCGATGTCGCCGATGACGCTGGAGGCCTGAGTGCAGGTTTTCGCCACGCTGGACGACCTGGATGCGCTGCTGCGGATGCCGCAGCTGTCGGTGAAGGAGATCCGCAAGTGCGCCCTTCGTGGCAACGATGTGGCGATTGGCCTGGCGATCGATGAGCTCCGGAGTGAACTGAACCGCGAGGAGCCGCGCTACTTCCGCCGGCGCGCGCGCGGGCTCCTGAAGGACTTCCGCCGGATGGCCCGCCTCTACCGCGCAACGTTCAGCCGCGGACTTGGCTCCGCTCTGGCCGCGCGGGCCGAGCTGGTGGCCGTCGGCCTGGGCGGGTCACGGATGCGGGCCGCCGCCCCGCTCGAGGTGGGCGGCAAGTACCAGCAATTCGTCGAGGCCCACACGCGGCGCGTGAAGGGCCGCGACGTCCGCGAGCGCGTGGCGACGGCGAGCGGCCGGCGTCGCATGACGACCATCGCCCAGGGTTACACGCAGGTGCGGGAGCATCTGCGGATGCGGCCAGAGGACGCGCACCGCTACCTGCTGCGCGCGGTGCAGGCGAAGCTCAGCGTGATGATCGTCCCGACGAGCCGGGCGCTGGCCGGCCTGATCGCGACGGGCAAGGTCCCAACCGCAAAGACTCTCCGGGCGGGCCTGTGAACCTGTTGGTCAATCCGGGCTTCGAGGCCGGCGATACCGGCTGGACGCTGGCGACCGGCGCGACGGTCACCTCTGCCTACGGCGCGCACATGGGGGTGAACGCCTGTCGCCTGCGCTGGAAACTGGGGACGATCATCCCGCCCGTGCCATCCATCCGCGGCGCGGCCTCGCAGGAGATCGCGAGCACGGCCGGCCTGGTGTACGAGCTCTCGGCGTGGGTCGCGCTGGAATCGGGGCAGGCCGGCGCGCGGCTGCAGGTGCAAAACCCAGCCGGCGCAGCGTGGGAAGACGTCGACACGATCCTCTACACCGACCTGACTGACGACTGGGTACGGCTCTCGGGATCGGTCACGGCAGCCGGCGACACGCTGGCGGTGCGGGTCGTGGTCTACGAGGGCGCGCAAAGCAAGGGCTACATCCTGGCCGACGATCTGATCGCCGGCGTCCCGGTGGAGATACAGCTCATGCCGCGAGGACTGCGAAAGGCGTACGTCGACTTCTACAACAAGATCGCGTCGATCTCGACCGCGGACGGGTACTACCACACGGTCTCGACGATCATCCCGCGGATGGCATGGCCGAACGAGCAGAATGCGCCGCGCGTGTTCCCGTACGTCTGCGTGCCCGCGGATCACCAGCTCGAGGCCGGGGATTATCCGGAGGTCGACAGCGGATCGGTTCGGGTCCGGCTGCGCCAGCCGGTGATCGTGGTGCTCAAGCGCAGCTGGAGCGATGACGCCGAGACCGGGGCCGCGGCCGACGCGCTGAACTGGCATGACGACATCCTGCGGGCGGTGATGCCGGCCGCGCAGTCCGGTGCGTGGAATGCCGGGAGCGTGATCATCCGCGACATCACGCCGCACAAGTTCCGCGTGCTCGCCGACCCGGTGGAGGGCGGCGCGCCGTTCGTGTCGGTGGAGTTCCTGATCGACCTGATCGTCTCGCGCGACGATCTCGGTCCGGAGGCCTCGTGATGGCGAAATGGCTGCGGTTCACGCTGCCGAAAGGAATGCACACCTGGGCGGTCCGCCGCGACGACCCGCGCGTGCTGATCTCGGGGCACATCGTGGACGGGGCGCAGTTGCCGTACGACGACGTGCATGACGCGGATGGGTACGTCCTGCGCGGGCAGGCGGAAATCGTGGAAGTTGGTCCGAAGGTGGCCGAGCCCAAGCCGGAGACCGGGCCGGCCGCGTCCGACTAGAGTCGCGGCGCCGAGCCGCAGGAGGTGATTCATGGCACTGGAACTGAAGAACATCGCGATCGGCGGCACGACGCTGAGTCTGGGCGCATATGTGACCGCCGGTGGGGCCGGGTCACTGACCGACGTCGGCCTGCTGAAGGACGGCAGCGAGCTGAACATCGCCAAGGAAATCTACGAGGTCAAGTCCTCGTCGGCGAACGGCGTGCTGCGCGCGATCCCGATCGACAGCACGTACGAGCTCAAGGCGATCCTGCAGGAGGCGACGCTCGACAACATGCGGAAAGCCCTGGGCCAGCCGAGCGCGAACCTGACGGGCACCGCGCCGAACAAGACCCTGCTCGTCGGCGACATGGCCGAGGAGTATTTCCAGGGCACGGTCTCCACCGGCGGCACCGGCGGCACGCCGGCCACGCGGTTGATGACGTTCTGGAAGCTGTACGTCAAGGCCGTCGAGACGCTCGCGTTCAAGAAGGGCCAGGAGCAGATGTACGGGATCACGTTCGGGATGGTCGCCGACCAGAGCGTCGCGACCGCGGACAAGTTCTACAAGGTCGTCGACAGCGGCGGGGTCGCGTGATCGGCGACTTCGACAGCGGCCGGCGGGTCGTGCTCGCGGGAGGGCGGCGCTACCTGTGCCGTCCTCCCACCGTCCGGACCGTCGACCGCGTGCTGACGCTGTTCCTCACGGAGGTCTCTGCCCTGCACGCGGCGGCGGCCGACGTGTCGCTCACGCCGGAGGAGATCCTGCGCGTGCTCTCCGGGGACCGCCGGCTGGCCGAGGTGCTGGACACCTGCGTCGAATTGTGGGGCGCGGCACCCGGCGAGCTCGTCGAGCTGCTGGCCGACAACCGCGATCTCCAGGTCGAGCTCGCGTTGGCGGTCGTGGGCCTCTGCGACGCGGCCTGGATCTGGTCGACGCTGCACCTGGCCGAGGCGCTCGAGGCGCAGGAGCAGGCCCCGATCGGGCCGGAGGACGCGACCACGCAGGACGCGGTGTTGTGCCGGATCGCGGCGGCGTTCGGGAGGCCGCCGCACGAGCTGCTCGACTGGCCGTACGGTGCGTTCGTGCGCGCGGTGCAGCTGGGGTACGGGAGCGATCCGCTCGCGGCCCATCCGGCCATGACGACCACGCTGGCGGACCTGGAGGTCTGAGCGATGGCCGGCAATGAGCTCAACGTCAGGCTCCGGATCGAGAGCATCCTGAAAGAGAAGGGGCTGCTCGACCTGAAGCAGCGCCTCGAGGCGGCCGAGAAAGAAGTCGTCAAGCTCAATGCGACGGCCGCTGCGAGCTCAGGCGCATTCCGTGCGATGGGCACGGCGATCAAAAGCGCGCTCCTGCCGCTCGCGGGTTTCTTCGCCGTCGGCAAGGTGGTCTCGTTCCTGTACCAGGCGGCCGAGGGGCAGCGCGAGATGGAACGCCGGACGATGGCGCTCTCGCGCCAGATTCAACAGCTCGGCGTCGACGTCCCGCAGGCGATGGAGCGGGTAGAGGAGTTCACCACCGGTCTCGCGAATCTAACGGGTGTGGTGGACGACGAGTCGATCCCGGCGCTGACGCAACTGATCGGCTTGACCGGCAGCGTCGAGGGTGGGATCGCCGGCGTCAAACTCGCCGCCGACATCGCCGCGTCCGGGGTGCGCGACTTTGCCGGCGCGGTGGAACTCGTCGCCTCGATACTGGCCGGTCGCGCGAATGAGGCGGCGAGGCAGCTCGGGATCAATATCAAGGACGTCAACGGCCACGCGAAGAGCAACGTCGAGCTGGTGAGCGAGATCATCGAGAAGCAGGAAGCACTCGCCGAGCAGGCCGCCAAGAACACCGAACAGACGAGCAAGCTCGGCGCGGCCTGGGACTTGTTCGGCGACACGATCGGAGACTATGTCCGGCCCGCCCTGGACGTTCTGAAGTCCGTACTCGCAGCAGTGCTCAAGGGCGTGCTGATGACGATCGACGGGATCACGATCGTCGCGCACCGGGCGATACAGTTGCCGTCGCGGATCTGGGCCGGGATCAAGGGCGACCGCGAGAAGCTGAAGCAGCTCGACCAGGAACTGCTCGACGTCGAGATCGAGCTGGCACAAAAGTACATCGACGCCGAGAACAAAGCCCTCGAAACGACCCGTCTCAGCGCCGAGGAGAAGGCGGCGCTGCTTAATGCCGCGCGGCTCAAGGATCTGGAGGCCGAACAGAAGGCGGCCGAGGAGCGGCGGAAGCTGGCCGAGAAGGAGGCCGAGGAGCGGCGGAAGCTGGCCGAGAAGGAGGCCGAGGAGCGGACCGAGAACGAGCGGGAGGCCGAGCTCGCGCTGCTCGAGGCGAAGATCAAGATCGCGGAGGAGGGCAGCGCCGAGCGGCTGGCCCTCGAGATGGAGCGGCTGGACAAGCTGATGGCCGCCGAGCTCGCGGCGGCGAACCTGACCGAGCAGGCGAAGCTTGCGATCGTCGGGAAGTACGCGCTGCTCAAGCAGGATCTGCTCAACAAGGGCTATGAGGACCAGGCCAAGCGGGACGAGAAGGCCGCGAAGGAAAAGCGCGACTTCGACGAGGGAATCCGGAAAGACCTGGCGCGGCTCCAGCTCGAGCTCGCCGAGGACGCCGCGGACCAGCGCGCGGCGGAGCTCGCCGCGGCCGAGCAGGATTACGTGGACGACTACAACCGCGCGCTGAAGCTGGGCGGGGACATCGCGAACGTCGAGGAGAAGTACCGGAGAAAGCGCGCGTCGATCAACAAGAAGTATGACGACGCGCAGGAGAAGGTCGACAAGGCGGCGGCGGCGAACAAGGTGCAGATGTATGCCACGGCGGCGCAGATGTCGATCGCCGCGCTGCAGACATTGTTCGGTAACTCGAAATCGCTTGCGATCGCGCAGGCGATAATCGACACGTTCCTGGGCGCGAACCGTGCGCTGGGGGAACTGGGACCACTCGGCCCGCCGGTCGCGGCGCTGATCATCGCCGCGGGCTTGAAAAACGTGATGATCATCAAGAAGACGAATCCGCAGAAGGAGGGGGGCGGCGGGGCGGCCGTACCGCGGATGGCCGGCGGCGGCATGGTGCTGGGGACGAGCCTGGTGCAGGTCGCCGAGACGGCGGCGGCTCGCCCGGAACTGATCATGCCGCTGCGCTCGCGGGTCACCGAGGAGCTGCTGGCCGCGGCGCTGGCCCGCGCGGCGCAGAGCCCGGCCGCGCAGTCCGCCGGGTTGGGTGCCGGCCAGAGCACGATCATCAACATTCCGGTGACGGTCAACACGGCGGTCCCGGAGCGCCGCGCGCTGCGCGAGCTGCACCGGCAATTGCAGCGGGTCGCCCGGGAGGACCTGGCGCGGAGGGCGGGATGAGTCCGCGGCCGGCGTTCCGCGTGCTGCTCACCGGCCCCGACGGCGTCGAGGACGACATCACGACCCGCGTCGACGTGTCCTCGCTCGGCCGGCTGACCGAGGAGCTCGAGGACGACCTGCTCCAGCTCGTCCATTCCGACATCAGCCTGGAGCTCGACGATGCTGATGGCTGGGCCAGCGCCCGGCTCGGCGCGGCGACGCGCGGCGAGGTCTGGGAGGTGGTCATCGAGCGCGAGACCGGGCGCCGGCGGCCGCTGTGGACGCGCATCTTCGGCGGCGCCCTGGACGTGCCCGGCTCGATCGTGATCGACCGCAAGGAGCGGGTGGTCGAGCTCGAGGTCTGGTCCTACTCGAAGCTGCTCGAGCTGGCCGCGGCCTCGGCGCTCGCGCGCTCGGTGACGAACCATATGGCGGACGCGACGGCCGCTGCACTTACGGCGACGGTCTCCCCGGACACGTCGCTGCTGGTCGCCGGCGACCAGATCACGCTCACCGGCGGGGGGCACTCGGACAGCCGCGTGATCGCGATCGTCAATAGCGCAACAGAGGTCACGGTGACGGAGGCCTGGTCGGCGACGTTCACCTCGGCGACCCTGACGCTCGACACGCCGTACCCGCGCAGCGCGGTGGCTGAGGACCTGGCGCGCGACCTGTACGCGGCCGCCGGCATCGCGGACGCGACGATCGACGTGGGCGCAGTCCTATCCGGCGTGCTGTTCCCGACCGCGATGAGCGCTGACGGCCTCGCTGGCGGGACGCCGTCGTCGCTCGTGGAATTCGGCGGCAAGCTCCTACTGTATCTGGGCGGCAAGCGGTACGAGGCGACGAGCTCGAGCTCCGGCTGGACCGATGCCGGTGCCGACACGGTCAAGCTCGACTGGCAACCGTACCTCGCGACCGAGCCGGCCGGCCTGCAGCCGGGCACCGCGGCAAAGATCTACGACTACGTCGACGCGGCCCATCCGTACTACGAGCTCAAGGTCGACAAGAGCGGCGGGTCGGACCATCTCCGGATCTATAAGGACGGCGCGCCGCTGGTCACCGTGGACAGCGTCGGTATCAGCACGCCGACCCCGGACGGCGAATTTACGTTCTACACGTACGAGGTCGCCGGGTACTGGGGCGAGGTCTGGGTCTCGTACCGGGCCACGACGAAAACGCGCTCCCGCGAGTGGGACGCGGACTTGGGCGAGTTCGTCTGGGTCGATCACGTGCTCTACAAGAACCGCACGGTCCGGTATGCGACGGACGGGACGCTGCTGCAGACGATCCAGGCGGCGGGGCCGCTGCGGTTCGTGCGGGCGGACGACCGGATGGCCTGGCTGGTGACCCACCTGGGCGGGGACCAGGACGACCTGCAGGCGCTCGCGGAGCCGGCGGTCCATCTCTGGTACCACGGCGCGTCGCAGGGCGTGCTCGCGGCGGCCAGCGTCGATATGTGGACGTTCCGCAAGATCGGTACCGCGTACTACGCCGGGATCCAGGGCGGCGACGTCGTCCTGTGGGATGCCGTCACGCGCGACCTGCTGGCGATCTACCCGCTGGTCGCGACTCCCGGGGGCGGGGCGCTGGCCTGCGTGTTCACGGCGGGCGGCACGATCGACGCCGAGTACGACGGCTGGACCAGCGGCATGTACTTCAGCCTCGCGCTAGCTGCGACGAACGTCGTGCCGTACGCCGATTTCGCCGACATGTCCTGCGCCGCCGCACTGCGCGAGCTGGCCGTGGTGACGATGTCGCGCTTCTTCGTCGACCAGTATCGGATCGGTTACCTGATCGGCCGGGCCGCCGACTGGATCACCGGCCGCGCCGCGATCGAGCCGGGCGTGCCGCTCGAGCAGCAGGTCCGGCCGATATGGGACAGCCTGTGTCGCAGCGTCGCCGTGACCGGCGAGGCCGAGGACGGGACCGAGATCGA
The DNA here is from genome assembly GCA_035348395.1 of Vicinamibacterales bacterium. Classification (GTDB taxonomy): domain Bacteria; phylum Acidobacteriota; class Vicinamibacteria; order Vicinamibacterales; family Fen-181; genus JARKSS01. Next base: position 8,852 of record DAOPQX010000025.1, read on the forward strand.
GGTCCTGGTCGGTGACGCCGGCGACTCACAATGCCGCCTCGAGGTGTCCACGCAACTGCCGATGACGAGCGGGCTCGCCGGCGTTCTGGCCGCGGCCTACCTGTCGTACCTCTCGGTCCCGCGGCAGCAGGACGAGGAGACCATCGACGAGCCCGAAACCGGCCCGGTCCGGGTGCTGGATCGCGTCGTTCGGGACGGGCGGACCTGGGTCACCCTGCGGGTCGAAAGCGACCTGCGGGACCGCGAGCAGGAGCTGCTGCTGGTCGAGGAGGTCGCGTGAGCGGGTACGCCTGGTGGCCGATGGTGCGGATCACGCCGGCGAACGGCCCGGAGGTGGTCCGCGACCTGAAGAGCGACCTCTCGACTCTCTGGGGCATCGGGCCGACGAAGATCGCGGTCAAGCACGCGCCGCAGATCAAGCAGCGGCAGGACGTGAACGACCGCGAGCGCCCGCTGCTGAAGGGCTTCCGGGTCGAGGTCGATCTGACGTTCGAGGTCTCGGACGAGATGACGGACCACGACATCCTGGCCGAGATCGTGACGGCCTGCCTCGACCAGTACCAGGTCGTCGAGCTGTCGATGGACGGCGGGCTGACGTACCGCGGGGTGGTGCTGACCGACTACCTCGGGCCGGACCCGCTGGGCGGCAAGCCCGTCGCCGGCGCGAAGTACGAGCTGCACTTCCGGTGCCGCGAGCTCGTGACCGAACTGCCGGCGATCGGCACCGGGAACTGGTGAGGAGGTAGGGGGGCACCGGTCTGCAGCCGGGGCTCCGGGATCCGCGCCCGGGGCCAGCCCCCCGAAGGTTCGACGCGGGCCGCGGTACGCGGAGCCGCCGGAGGCGCGAGCGATGCGCCGATGGCTGCTGCTGATCCTGGCGCTGGCGGTGACGCCCGCGTTTTCCGCAGTCCAGACCACGACGGTCGAGGGCTACGTGCTCAACCCGTCCGGCGGCGCGCACACCGGGACGATCGTCTGCACGCTCTCGCACGCCGGAGCATCGGACGACCTGACGACCGGCGAGTCGGAGCGCGTGGCGTCGAAGTACTCGACGACGATCGCGTCGAGCGGCGCGGTCAACTTCGCGCTCGTGCCGAACGACGCGATCACGCCGGCCAATACCTCGTACACCTGCGTCTTCACCGTCGGCAGCGGGGCGACGCGGTCGAGTTGGACGGAGCGGTGGAGCGTCGGGACCAGTCCCGATCCGGTCGACATCGGCGACATCACGCGGCTCGACCTGGCCGACGGCCTGCCGGTGACGCTGGACGCGCTGACCTGCACCGACTGCGTGACGCTGGGAACCGAAACCATCGGCAACTACGCGGGCTCGCCCAGCGAGGGCGGGGGCGCGCTGTCGCTCCAAGGCGCGGATGCTGCGACCGGCGTACCAGTGGACGCGGACGGGGATGCCGTCAACGAAGCTAGGATTCGCGCGGGCAAGATCTATGGCGAAACCGTCAATCGCACGGTGCCGTGTTGGGATCTCGGCGGCGGCGCGGAGGACTCGCCGGACGGCACATGCGATGTGTTTTTCGACAGCTATCGCGGGGCCGTGCGCGGCGACGGGACGCCCCTGTTCATGGGGCCGGTTTCGATCTTTGCGAACTACGGCGACTTCCATCCGCTGGGCGTCGGCTCGAAATACTTCGACAGGCTCGACTGGGAGCTGACCCAGTGCAAAGCCTATGGGATGCCCTGCGGCGTCAATGTTCAGACCGCCTCCCATTACAATCCGCCCATTCGTCTTCCTGATGCCAACATCAAGGAAATCTACGACGCCGGCGTCTCGGTCGGTTCGCACACCGACTCGCACTGCGCGATGACGCTGTTGAACCAGAGCTTTTCACCAAACTATGCGGTCCTCGAAAACTCTGGAGGCCGGTACACGAACGGCTGTGGTACTTCCTCGCCAACGTGCGTTCACACCGGGACGGTGTCAGTTACCGAAGGCAGCGCGAATCTGGTTGGCACAGCGACCAATTTCGCCGGTGAATGCAACGACAACACGGACGATTTCGCACCTCCGGGCGGGAGGATCTTCATCGACACGGACGGCGACGGCACCGTCGAGTTCAACGTCCGCGAGTGCTACGGCACGCAGACCGCCTGCAACAAGGACGCCGATTGCGGTGGCCCGAAATGCGTCGCGGATTTCTCGTCCGACATCCTGACCGTTACCGATGCCACGCACCTTGTCCTGCGCGATGCGCTGCCCACCGATACTGATCGCGACGGCACGACAGGGGAGACGTTCGCAACGGCGATCTTTGAGATCGTGTCCGGCCCTGGCCAATGGCGGCAGGACCTGAAGACCTCCTGCGCCGTTATGGAGAATGCGATTGGTGATCCGGGCTACAAGTGCCGATGGTTTGGCGCTCCGGGTGGCTGGATCGGCAGCGAGATTTACGAGACGGCGTATGCCGCCTCTGACATCGACGCGGGCGTGGGCAGTGGCTCCGGCTGGGATAATCAGGAGTTCGAGGTGGCGGGCGCGCCAACTACTGCGACGGTGCTGGAGAGGTTCCACATTAATTGTGGCGCGAGCGCCGACTCGATCAAGGCCTTCATGGAGACGGCGGCCAAGAGCCGCCTGAACCTCTTCTTCTCCGGTCACACGCCTATCGCTATTGATGATGACGAATGTCGTGGTCCCGATCACGTTCTCGGCAACTACGACGACGCATCGGATGCGTGGTCGCAAGCCAACTTTCCGGCCTACCTTCAGAAGTGCCGCGAGTTGATGCGCGACGGGCGCGGGATCTGCCTCGATCCATACCACGCGGGCGTGCTGATGCGGGCCTGGTCCGGCAACCAGCTCGGCGTGAATCTGATCGGCAATAGCGACCTTGCGGATTTCAACTCGGGTTGGAACGTGGGCAGCGGCAACGTGACCAAGCGGTTCCCGTGGGAAGACCCGAAGGGCACCATCAACATTAACGACGCGCCGGGGTCCACCGATCAACTGGACTACGACGCAACGAACCAATGGGCCGTGTTCAAGTACGAGAACGCGGACGGCGACGGCGTTGCGGACGACGTGTCGATCTCGCAGCGCGTGAAGCTCTCGTCCGGCTACTACCAGATTGGGATGTGGTACAAGCTGCTGCAGGACATAACCGGGGCCAACAACGTCGCCGGCGTCCGGCTCTGTATTGGATCTACGTGGTGGGCGTTCGGCGGTAAACAAGGCGTGTCGGACCTGACCCCACAATGGGTCGAGCATTACAAGGGCGCGGACAACAGCGCAACCGGGACCACCTATTTCAACCAGAAGGGCTGCACGAACTTTCAGGTCGGCAATGCGGGCACCGAAGATCAGATCATCGGTTACTTCTACGTTCCGCCCGAGCAGGACGGGATCGTGCAGGACATCTACGTTGAGTTCCGCGACTGCGACGGCGATGGCACCTCGAACGACTGCGGCAACGACCCGTATATCGCATTCCGCGACGTAACACTGGTCAAGTACGTCCCGCAGCCAACCGACTCCCGTTATGGCGGGATGGGGGTTACACCTCTTTTGTCGGTCACGAAGGTGCCACACAACAGCGCCCGCACTGATTCTGGAGCGTGGACGTGGCTGTGGACACCAAACGATCAGAACAGCGGGCAGTCGGCGAATCCGACGACAGATTTCGTCACCGCGCGCACGATTTATCCTGCTGTCGGCCCCTACACGGTATTCGCTATCGGCAAGTACAACATCAACAGCGACGACACCTGGCGCGGCAACGCCTCACCGATGATGCGTCTCGGCAACACCACCATCGGCGGCGCGACGGGAACCGCAGCGGGATATGGACTCGGACAGACGATCTACAAGGGCAGCAATTTCAGCGGCGCGTGGGTCGGGCGATCTACGACCTCAAAGGGCGTTGACTGGCTGTTGAACCTGCCCGCCACTTCGGGCGCGACAGAACCAGCGATCCGCTATAAGGCGCTCAACTATACCAAGGTCGATACCGACGCTATCGCATCGTGGGGCGTAGGGGGATCGCATAAGGCCGGCGACAACACCCAGGACGAGGTGGCGCAACTGTGGGGCGCGGGGACGCTTTCGCTGGAAGGCGGACTCAAGCTCGGCACCGATGCCGAGGAAGCGGTCGCCACCGGCACCAACAGCCTGTGTATCAAGCGCAAAACCGACTGCGGCGCCAGCGAGTGCGTGTTCATCGACCTCGACTGCAACGGCACGGTCGACGCCCCAGACTTCTGCATGCATAGCGATGGCATTGACACCGACTGCGACGGTGACGTGCCATGAGATCCGCCATCTCGCTCGCGCTGCTCCTGCTCGCGTACACGCTTCCGTGTACCGCGCAGGAACCACCGTGGCCGGAACCGTGCGCCCAGAGCTGGACCTGCTGGCTGATCTGGGACCAGAACCCGAGCAGCGATCACGTCGTGCGTTACGAGATCTGGTCCGGCACCACCTACTGCGGCGCGGTGTTCGGCGGTCGGCAGTCGATCCGCAACCCGGAGCGGTGGATCAACCCGCACAACGCTTACTGGCCGCACCCGGATGACGGTTGCTGGGAGCCGGGGCACCAACTGCTCTACGTCGTCTACGCCGTCGATGACGAAGGACTGATCAGTCTGAATCCATCCAACGCCGTGGCGTTTGGCCCGCAGGAGTGGGCGTGCGTCGAGGCGCCGGGCTGCGAGCGACCGTGCCCGGTGCGCCGGCTGCCGCACCTACCGGAGTGCGGGCCGTGAACATCGGCCTCGCCGGACGGACCCGCGCCGACCTGCGCGAGCACGCGGAGCGCCTGGTCCGCGAGCGAGTGCCGCGGGTGCTCGCGATTGCCGAGCTGCGGCGCGAGGGCTGGCGCTGCGACCTGTGCCAGATCGAATACGCGGCGGCGCGACGGCGCCTGCGCGTGTGCCCTGCCTGTGGGCGAGCCACATCACTGGAGGCTGACTGATGGAGGCTGGGACGCTCGCTCAGTGGGGCACGCTCGCTCTTGGCGTGCTCGGCGCCGGCGGGGTCATGGGGCTCGCCTATCACGCCGGCCGCATGTCGCACCGCGTCGAAACGCTGGAGGGCGCGCACTACACCCCGGGGGCGCAGTGCGCGGAGCGCCACGATCGCATCGGCGAGGAGGTCGCCCAGTGCCGCGCCGCGATCGCCGCGCTCGACGGGAAGGTCGTCGGTGTAGCCGACAAGGCGGACAGGCTTCTCGCGCTGTTCGCCGGGGTCGGGAGGCACGAATGAGCGACGTACTCGCGGCATCCGGCATCGACGTAGAGCGCCTGCTCATCGCGATCCGGCACGTCGAGACCGCCTCGGCGCCGACCGGGCTGCGGTTCGAGCCGGCGTGGATGCCCCGCGGCTACCGTTTCCCGCTCCAGGGCCGCGAGCTGGTCGGCACCGCGCGCTCGATGACTGCCATCGCCGAGCAGCGGTGGGTCAAGTGGGGGCCCTGGTCCTCGGCCAGCTACGGCCCGTGGCAGATCCTCTACCACGCCGCGGCCGACCTCGGCTACGACGGGCACCCGTGCGACCTGTTGCGCCTGGACGTCTGCCGCCCGTGGGTCGAGCGGCTCCTGCACCGGATCGCCCGGCAGGGGGCCAGGACGCTCGCCGAAATCGCTGACGCGTGGAACAGCGGCACGCACCGGGACGCGATCGTGCCGCAGGAGTACATCCGCCGGCTCGCGGCGGCCTACGCCGCGGCGGGCTAGGGAGGAACACCCATGTCTCGCAGACCCGATGAGATCGTGGACCGAATCCCGCGGCAGTACCGCGGCTGGCTGCTGTACCTCGCCGTGATCGGCGTGCTTGTGCTCGTCGGCGCGCTGCTCCAGCGCGCCTGCGGGTAACCCTATGGGCGTACATCGGGGCGAGCGCGGCTACCGGCTCGCGCTCTGGTCGCTCCTGTGCGGCACCGCACTCGGGGCGGCTGGGATCTGGCGCGGCGTGGACCTGGTCGGGCTCGCCGCCTACACGACCGGGATGATCGGCGCGGCGCTCGGGACGACCGCCTGGCGGGCGCACCGCGAGTCCCGCGCCGCGACGGGGGCGACACAGCCATGACGGTCACGCAGCAGATCCGCGCGCAGGCCTCCGTGCGCCTGGCCGACGCGATCGCGCCGCTCGAGGACTTGCTCGCGCGCGAGCTGCACGACGCGCCCGACGACGCCTACATGGGCCAGCCCGGTGACGGGTGCGCGCGGCTGACCGTGCGCCAGCTCCGCGACCTCGTCTCCGCGGTGCGCGCCGGCCGCGCCGCGCTGGGAGTCTCGCCATGACGACGTGGATCCAGAGAGCGGCCCTGGTCGCGCTCACGGCGGCCTGTGCTGTGCTCGGCGTCTGCGCCGTGGTCCGCGGCGGGCAGCTCGAGCGCGAGCGCACGGCGGCCCGTGAGGCGCGTGCCGCGGCCGATGCAGCGGCGCTCCGCGAGTCCGGCGCGCTCGCCGCACACGAGGCCACCGTGCGCGAGATGCGCGAGGTCCTGGCCGACGCCGACGCGCGACTCCGCGAGGCGCTCGAGGGCGCACAGCGTGCCGTGCCCGGCGCACGGGTCACGTCGGTGCTCACCGGCTCGACCGGCCCCGTCACCGCGCCCGACCAGCGCGAGGCCGGCCCGGGGGCCGCCGCCTGCGACACTCCCCCCTCCTCCCAGCCGGCGGCGGCTCCCATCTCGGACACCTGTCTGTTCCACGCCGGCGATACGGGCGAGGTGCGCGCCGACGTGGCCGAGCTCGTCACCGAGGCCGGCGCGTCCGCGCTCGTCGGCGCGCTCTCGTGCTGGCGGACGTCACCGCCCCCGGCGCAGGAGATCCTCGGCGGGCCGCTGCGGCTGGACGTGAGTCGATGGGTTACGCGGCGTGACGAGGCGCGACAGCCCGCAACCTGGTCGCTCGAGGTCCGCGCCGGGCTCGGCACGCGCGGCGTCGAGGGCGGCGCCACGCTCTACGGGCGCGGCCGGCTCGGCGGCTGGGCGCAGTCGTGGTGGGAGCCGGGGGCTGCGCCGGGCGAGTCGGCCTGGGGCGCGGCCGGCGGCGTGAGCCTCAGGATCGGGCGGCGGTAGGTCGCGATCGCGCCGCGGCCGGCCGCTGTGCGTCCGCGGGGATGACCCACGCGCGCGGGCCGACGCGCACGGCACCGCGGATGCGCCCCTCGCGGCACCAGCGTCGGACGAGCGAGGGCGTGACGCCCCAGCGCGCAGCCGCCGCCGATACCGTGAGGGGCGCGGGCATGCTCAGATCTCCTCGGCCGGCAGGTCCGCGATGCACGCGCGGATCACCGGCTCGGGCAGGCGGCACTCGACCCCGACTCGCTGGATTGCCGCCGCTATGTCATCGCCAGGATCGAGCAGCTCGCCAGCGCGGCGGCTGTGCGTGCCGGTCCACGCGGGGGCCCCGTCGAGCACCCCGTAGACGATCGTCCGTCCATCCTCGCGCTGCCGGACCGTCAGCCGATAGGCGTCCAGCTCGCCTCGGGTGAGGGCCTGCTGGTGCCGGCCCCCGTCGGTTCCGCCGTAGCTGTCGCCACGACTCGACGCGATGACGGGCCAGTCGGTCTTGAGGATCTTGACCGGCGCGCGGCCGGTCATCGTGATGGTGAGAGCGTCTTCCATCGCCGTATCTCCTGCCGCCGGGTAGCGCCCCGGCTGCGGGCGCGCACTCGCGCGCCGGTCATCCTGCGGGGTCGTCGGCCCCCGCGCGCCGTGTCAGCCGCGCAGCCTGTCGATCAGCGCGGACGCCTCGCCGATGGTCAGCGAGGACAGCCACACCGACACGCTGCCGGACCTCTCGCGCATGGACGCGCCCAGCTCGCGATAGCGGGATGACATCCAGCGAGTGTCGTACCCGGCGCGGGCGAGCAGGACCATGAGGTAGCTGACTTGTTTGGGGGTGGCGGTGCGGGTCATCGTGTCATCCTCCTGCCGGTCGTGATCCCCCCGGCGCGGGGTCTGTCCTACACGGGAGATAGTACCGCTATCGGTACCGCGCGCAAGGGGAAATCGACAGAAAATGACGACCGGTCCGGGCCGTCCAACTGGTACAGATTGGCAACCGCGCCGCTCGGCGCCCCGGAGCGCGACCCGGGTACAATCCGCCCGTGCGTGGTGACGGACTGGGGACGATCTACCGGGTCATTCTCTGCCCCGCGTGTGGTCGGGACAATGAAACGCGTGTCCGC
>DAOPQX010000025.1:17103-19209 GCA_035348395.1 Vicinamibacterales bacterium
CGTACGCCTGCCATCGGGGGGGACGGTACCCCTACCGCCCTCGACAAAAAAGACGGTACAAATATCTTGACGGCAGTCTTGTCTGGCGGTAGTGTTATCGACGACATGACTACCGTCCCTCTCAAATTCAGCGCAGAACGCCTGCGGGCGGCTCGAGGCGACCGGCGCCCCGAGGAACTGGCCCTGGCCGCTGACGTCTCGGCCCAGACGATTCGGAACTGGGAGAACGGGACCTACGAGCCCGATGCGACGTCGCTCGCGCGCATTGCCGCCCATCTCGGCGTCGCGATCGAGTCGTTCTTCGTACCGCAGGAAGCCGCATGACCGAAACGGTACGTCAATCGGGCCTTGGGCGTGTATCGATCGCTCGCACGCGGTGCGGTTCGAGCGGGCGGCTCTGGACGAGTGGATGCGTTCCATGAGGTTGCGAGCAGTGGACCTGTAGACGACTCGGGCGCCCGGGTGGAGCCGGACGCCCGAGGTGAAACCACTAGAGGAGGTCAGGATGGAACCGCAAGCTGAAAACGTCAAGGGCGGACGCACGGTGCGCGTGCCGGACGGCATCCCGCGCTGTGCCCGCTGTGGTCGGCCGATGCTCGAGAGCGGTCCGGTCGTGTGCTCCTGGTGTGAGGAGGAGCGGGAGCGCCGCGAGGAGGACCAGGCCTGGCGCGATCGCGGCGGCGTCGAGTTCCAGCCGTGTCACGACGCCGAGTGGTACGACGGGCAGGCGCGGGAGATGGCCCAGTACGCGGAGTGGCAATACAGCCTGGGGCACGACGCGCTGGGCCGGAAGCTCGCGCGCTGGTCGGCCGACTATCACGTCATGGCCGAGCGGATCCGCACGATCACCGAGCTGCGCCAGTGGACATTGGGGGGGAACGTCTGATGCCCGACTTCCGGACCATGTACGACCTGAATTGGATCTACGCCTTCGACCTCAAGGGCCACGACGTCACGGTCACGATCGCCCGGGTCGAGGCCAAGAAGATCAAGAACGCGGAGCAGAAGGAACAGAAAAAGCCCGTGGTCTACTTCCGCGAGTCGCACGACCAGCGCGGGCTCGTGCTGTGCAAGACGAACGCGAAGACCATCGCCGGTCTGTACGGCAATAACACGGACCAGTGGATCGGGAAAAAGATCACGCTGTACCCGACCATGGTCTCGGCCTTCGGCGCCGAGTGCGAGGCGATCCGGATTCGGCCGCGCGTGCCGTCGGGCAAGCCCGGCGAGCTGCACGAGGTCCCGGAGGCGCCGCAACCCGAGGCGCCCGAGCTGGCGATGGAGGACCACGAGGCCGCCGGGCAATGATCGCCCCGGTGCGGTTCTCCGCGCTGAAGCGCATCGCGCAGAGTCCGGCCCATTACCGCTACCACCTCGAGCACCCGCCCGAGCCGACGCCGGCGATGCGGATCGGCACGGTCGCGCACGCGGTGGTGCTGGGCGCCTGGCGGCCGTACGCCATCTGGTCCGGTGGCCGGCGCTACGGGACGGAGTGGGACGCCTTCCGGGCCGAGCACCAGGGTCAGGATATCTACTCGGCGGAAGAGTGGGCCGAGGGCGAGCGGATCGCGGCGGCCGTCGCGGCCGACCCGGTCGCGGCCCCGCTCATCGCCCGCGCCCGCTGGCGCGAGCAAGAGGTCGCGTTCCGGATCGGATCGCGCCGATGCGGGTGCCGGATCGACGCCTCCGGCCGCGGGCTCGTTGTCGAGTTGAAGACCTGCCGGGAGGCATCACCGACGCGGTTCCCGTACCAGGCGCTCCGCATGGGTTACTACGCGCAGGTCGCGTGGCAGGTCGATGCGCTCGACCGTCGCCGACGTCGACGGATCCGCGAGGCATACATCATCGCGGTCGAACAGAAACCACCGCACGTCGTCCAGGTCTACGAGGTGACTCCCGCATCGCTCGATTACGGCCGGCGCACGTACGCGCTCTGGTTCGAGCGCCTGCTCAACTGCGAGGCATCGGGGGAGTGGCCGGGCTACGTCCAGTCGGTCGTGCCGCTCGAGCCCCCGGGCGAGGCGGGTGATATCGCGCTGTCGATCGGTGGGGAGGAGATCGCAGTCTGAAGGGAGACGGCAATACAACAGAACCACGCACTGTACT
>DAOPQX010000026.1:0-19123 GCA_035348395.1 Vicinamibacterales bacterium
CGCCTGGCGCGGGTGAAGGTGGGGCAGCCGCTGGAGTTCACCACCGACGCACTGCCCGGCCGCACGTTCACGGGCAAGGTGATGTTCATCAACCCGACGATCGACCCGGCCAGCCGGTCGGCGAAGGTGGTGGCCGAGGTGCGGAACACCGACGGCCAGTTGAAGGGCGGGGCGTTCGTGAAGGGCCGCATCCTGGTGGCCAACCGGAGCGGGGTGCTGCAGGTGCCGCGCGAGGCGCTGCAGAACTGGAACGTCGAGCAGGCAACGGCCGACGTGTACGTCGTCCGGGGAGATACGGCTGACCGGCGCCAGGTGCGGATTGGCGGCGCCACGGCCACCTCGGTCGAGATCCTCGACGGTCTGCAGGCGGGCGAGCAGGTGGTGACCCGCGGCTCGTTCGCGCTGAAGCCGGGCGACCGGATTGCCCCCGCGAAGGGCCAGGGGGCGTAGCGATGTTCCTCTCGAACCTGTCGATCAGCCGGCCCGTCGTCGCGACGGTGATGATGCTGACGCTCGTCACCCTCGGCCTCTTCTCCTGGAGGCGCCTGCCGACGGACATGATGCCCGAGGTCGAGATCCCGGTGCTCTCGGTCGTCGCCGAGCTGCCGGGCGCGTCGCCCGAGACGGTCGAGCGCGAGGTGAGCAAGAAGATCGAGGAGGCGCTGAACCCGATGTCGGGGGTGAAGCACGTCAACTCGATCTCGCGCGAGAGCCTCGCGATGATCATCGTGGAGTTCGACCTCGAGGTCGAGGTGGACAGCGCCTCCCAGGAGGCGCGCGCCAAGATCAACGCGATCCGCCGCGATCTGCCCGCGAACATGGGCGACCCGGTCATCCAGAAGTTCGACTTCCAGGCGATGCCGGTGATCTCGGTGGCGGTCCGGTCGAAGACGCTGTCGGCCCGCGAGCTGACCACGCTGGCCGACCGCAGGGTCAAGCGGCGGCTGGAAGGGGTGTCGGGCGTCGCGCGGGCCAAGCTCATCGGCGACTCGACGCGCGAGGTCGCCGTGGACCTCGACCCCGCCCGCCTCTCGGCCCTTGGCATGGGAGTGGACGAGGTCGTGGCCGGGCTGGCCTCCGAGAACGTCAACACGCCGCTCGGACGGCTGACGAGCGCCGGCAGCGAGATCCCGCTGCGGATCTCGGGGAAGCCGGCCAGCACCGACGGCTACGCGAACATGGTGATCGCGCGGCGCGGCGGGCAGCCGATCCGCCTCGCCGACGTGGCGACGATCACCGACACGATCGAAGAGCCGCGATCGCTGGCGCTCATCGACGGCGAGCCGGCGGTCGCGATCGACATCACCAAGCAGACCAAGGCCAACACCGTGGGGGTGGTGGACGGGGTGCTCGCCGAGCTCGAGGCGCTTCGGGCCGAGATGCCGGCGGGGGTCGAGCTGCAGGTGGTGCGCGACACCTCGGTGTTCATCCGCGAGGCGGTGCACGACGTCCAGAACACGCTGATCCTCGGCGGCCTGCTGACGATCCTCATCGTCTTCTGCTTCCTGAACTCGTGGCGCTCGACGGTCATCACCGGCCTGACGCTCCCGATCTCGGTCATCTCGTCGTTCATCGTCATGTACTTCCTGGGGATGACGTTGAACATGCTGACGCTGATGGCGCTGTCGCTCGCGATCGGGCTGCTGATCGACGACGCGATCGTCGTCCGCGAGAACATCGTCCGGCACCTCGAGCGCGGGGAGGACCACTTCGAGGCCGCGCGCAAGGGGACGGCGGAGATCGGCCTGGCGGTGCTGGCCACCACCATGTCGATCATCGCCGTGTTCGTGCCGGTCGCCTTCATGAAGGGGGTCGTCGGGCGCTTCTTCTACCAGTTCGGCCTGACGGTCGCCTTCGCCGTGCTCGTCTCGCTGTTCGTCTCGTTCACCCTCGACCCGATGCTCTCGTCGCGCTGGATCGACCCCGACATCGAGCGGAAGGGGCGGCGCAACGTCCTGCAGCGGGCGCTCGACCGCTTCAACGAGTGGTTCGAGCGGATGGCCGACGGGTACAAGCGCATCATCGGGTGGGCCCTCGACCACCGGTTCGTGGTGTCGGGCGTGGCGGTGGCGGCGTTCGTGGCCGGGCTGGGAGTCTTCACCCTCCTGCAGACCGAGTTCATGACGCCGATGGACCAGGGCGAGTTCGTCGTGAAGTTCAAGAGCGCGCCCGGCTCCTCGATCGCCGAGACCCGCGGACGGGTCGAGGAAGTGCTCGGGGCGCTGTCCGAGTTCGAGGAGGTTCGGTACACCTACGCGTCGATCGGCGCCGGCGACTCCGACACGGTGCGCGACGCGACGGTGTTCGTGAAGCTGGTTTCGAAGGACGAGCGCGAGCGCGGCCTCAAGGACTTCGTGCACGACGCGCGGCTGCGCCTGCAGAAGGTCCCGGGGATCGTCCTGTCGGTGCAGGAGGAAACCGACGCGTTCCAGAAGCCGCTGCAGGTGGTGCTGCAGGGCGAGGACATCGCCACGCTCAAGCGGTACGCCGCGCAGGTGAAGCACGAGCTGTACGGCATCCCGGGGATCGTCGACATCGAGGCGACGATGGAGCTCGACCTGCCCGAGTACCGGCTGATCGTGGACCGCGAGCGGGCGGCCGCCACGGGCCTCGGCAGCGCCGCCGTCGCCAACACGGTGGGCGTGCTGGTGGGCGGCCAGGCCGTCACCACCTACGAGGACGAGGAGGGAGAGGGAGTGGCGGTCCGGGTGCGGCTGCCGCAGGACCTGCGCTCCCAGGTGTCGCAAATCGGCGATCTGAAGGTGACGGTGCCGTCGGCCGAGGGGATGGCGCTCGTGCCGCTCAGCGACCTGGTCACCTTCACCCGGGCCACCTCGCCGGCCGAGATCAACCGCCGCGACCTGTCGCGGCAGGTCACCATCGACGCCAACCTCGACAAGCTGGCGCTCGGGACCGCCAGCAACCTGGCGCTCGCCGCCGCCAACAAGATCGAGATGGCGCCCGGCTACAAGGTGGTGATCGGGGGCGACACCGAGATGATGGTCGAGTCGTTCGGCTACATGGCCGAGGCGCTGCTGCTGGCGGTCATCCTCGTCTACCTGATCCTGGCGGCCCAGTTCGAGTCGTTCATGGACCCGCTGGCCATCATGTTCTCGCTCCCGCTCGCGGTGGTCGGCATGGCGGGGACGCTCGTGCTGACCGGCGACACCATCAACATCATGTCCCTCATCGGCCTGATCATGCTGATGGGGCTCGTCACGAAGAACGCGATCCTGCTGGTGGACTACACGAAGGTGCTGCGATCGCAGGGGCTCGAGCGGCGCGAGGCGCTGGTGCTCGCCGGGCGGACGCGGCTCCGGCCGATCCTGATGACGACCTCGGCGATGATCTTCGGCATGCTGCCGCTGTTCTTCGCCATCGGCGAGGGCGCCGAGTTCCGGGCGCCGATGGCCCGCGCGGTCGTCGGCGGCCTGATCACTTCGACCGCCCTCACGCTGATCGTCGTGCCGGTCGTCTACTCGCTCCTCGACGACGTCACCGCCTGGCTGCTCGGGCGGAACCGGAAGAAGAAGGTGGCGGCGGTGGCCACGACGGCGCTCGTTGTGCTGGCGCTGGCGCTGACGCCCTCCGCGGCGTTGGCCCAGGCGCCGGCAGCCCAGGGCTCCTCGGCGGGGACGGCGCTCTCGACGCTTCGCGAGGGGATGCTGGCGGCCGGCAGGCCGTCGGCCGGGCTGGCCGGCCAGGCGGCGTCGGCCGCGCAGGCGGTGCAGCCCGAGGCGGCCATCCCGGTCAAGACGCTCACGCTGGAGCAGGCGCTTGCCATCGCGGCCGAGCAGAACCGCGACATCCTGAAGGCGCGCGAGTACCAGCACTGGGTGCAGGGGCGCTACGAGCAGGAGCGGGCGGCCGCCCTCCCGCGGGGGTCGCTCAGCCTCAGCACGACGCGCACCTTCGACGACTCGATGACCAAGCTCTTCAAGGACTTCATGCCCGAGGAGGGCGTCGGCGGCGAGACCGGCATCGGCGACATCTTCGGCGGCCGCCAGGACGTCGGGATCGCCGGGTTCTCGGTGAACCAGGTGGTGTTCACCTGGGGCCAGGTGGGCGCGGCCATCCGCGCCGCGAAGCTCGGGTTCGGCGTCGCCGACCAGCAGCTTCGCCGCTTCCAGCAGGCGGTCGAGAAGGACGTCACCACGGCGTTCTACGACGTGCTGGCAGCGCGCGAGCTGGCCACCATCGCGCGGCAGGACCTCGAGCAGCGCCAGCGGCACCTCGACGAGACGATCAAGCGGCAGTCGGCGGGCACGGCCACCGACTACGACGTGCTCGCCGCGCGGGTGGCGGTCGAGAACGGGCGGCCGGCGGTCATCCGCGCCGAGAACGGCGTCCGGCTGGCGCGCGAGCAGCTGCGGTTCCTGCTCGCCGAGCCGGGCGAAGTGGATGCAGCCGGCGCGCTGGCCGCGACGATCGAGCCGCCCCCGCCGTACGAGCAGGTGCTCGCAAGCGCCCTCGAAAACCGCCCCGAGGTGGCCGAGCTGTCGGGGACCAAGGGGATCTACGGCGAGCTGGTCACCATCGCGAAGGCGGCCAACAAGCCGAGGGTCGACTTCTCAGCGAGCTGGGGCCAGCGGCGGCTCGGTTTGAAGACCATCTCGGCGCGCGGCACCACGTGGAACGCCGGGCTCGTGGCCACAATCCCGCTCTTCGACGGCTGGCGGACGAAGGGGGCGGTGGCGCAGGCGCAGAGCGACCTGGTGCGACTCAACTTCGACGAGTTGAAGCTGCGCGACGGGATCCGCCTCGAGGTGCGGAACGCGCTGAACGCCGTGCGCGAGGCGTCGGAGATCGTCGCGGCCCTCGGGGGGACGGTGGCCCAGGCCGAGAAGCTGCTCTTCCTCGCCGAGAAGGGGTTCGAGCTCGGGGTCAAGACCCGCCTCGAGGTGCAGGACGCGGAGCTGAACCTGTCGTCAGCCCGCGCGAACCTCGCGCGCGCCCAGCGCGACTACAACGTGGCGCGCGTCAACCTCGAGTGGGTCGCCGGGACGCTGGGGCAGTAGCCGTGATGTAGAGGCAAAACGTCGAATGTAGAAGGACCGAGGGGAACCGGGAGCGCGCCCGGCGCGCGCTCCCCGGTTCCCCTTTTTTGCATTCTGCGTTCTCTTCGTCCTGCTCTTCAGGCTACTGTCCGTCGGGGCCGATGGCCTCCATCAGCCCCATCATCTCCAGCGCCGCGAGCGCCGCGTCGAACCCCTTGTTGCCCGCCTTGGTGCCGGCCCGCTCGATCGCCTGCTCGATCGTCTCCGCCGTGATGACGCCGAAGGTGATGGGGACGCCGGTCTCGAGCGCCGCCTGGGCCACTCCCTTCGTCACCTCGGCGGCGATCAGCTGGAAGTGCGGGGTGTCGCCCTGTATCAGGCACCCGAGGCAGACCACCGCGCCGTAGCGCCCGGTCCGCGCGAGACGCCGCGCGACGAGCGGGAGCTCGAAGCTGCCCGGCACCCACGCGACGTCCACATCGTCGTCGGGCACGCCATGTCGCGCCAGGCAGTCGCGCGCGCCGCCCAGCAGCTCCTTGGTGAAGAAGTCGTTGAAGCGGCTCACCGCGATCGCCACCCGCTTTCCGGGCGCCTCGAACCGTCCCTCGAACACCTTGCCCATGCGTCGCCCTCCAGTTCAGCCCAGCACGTGGCCGCCTGCCCGAAGGCCGGCACCCTGTCCACAATTCTTCCTGCCGGATCAGCGCTCCCTTTGTGCCCTTGATCCGTCGTGTCCTTTGTGCCCTGTGTGGTTAATCGCTTGTGCTCTTCCCTTTGTGTTCCTTGTGTCCTTTGTGGTTGATCCTTCGTGGTACGTCACACCCGTTCCAGCAGGTGTCCCAGCCGCGCCTTCTTGGTGCGCAGGTAGGTCAGGTTGCTGGCGTTCGGCGGCACCTCTAGTGGTATGCGTCGCACGACGACGAGGCCGTACCCCTCGAGCCCCACGATCTTCCGCGGGTTGTTGGTGATCAGTTCCATCGGCCCCACCCCCAGGTCGCGCAGGATCTGCGCGCCGAGCCCGTAGTCGCGCAGGTCGTCCGCGAACCCGAGCCGCAGGTTCGCCTCGACGGTGTCGCTGCCCAGCTCCTGGAGGCCGTACGCCTTCAGCTTGTTGACCAGGCCGATCCCCCGCCCCTCCTGGCGCATGTAGAGGAAGATCCCGCTGCGGTTCGCCTCGATGGCGTCGAGGGCCGCCTCCATCTGCTCGCCGCAGTCGCAGCGCAGCGAGTGGAAGACGTCGCCGGTGAGGCACTCGGAGTGGACCCGCACGAGCGTCGGAGCCGCAGGCGACGGCGTCCCCTTCACGAGCGCCAGGTGGATGCCCGAATCGACGGTGGTGCTGTAGGCGACGAGCCTGAACCGGCCGTGGCGCGTCGGCAGGTCCACCTCCGACTCGCGGCGCACCAGCTGCTCGTGAAGCCGCCGGTAGGCGATCAGATCGGCAATCGACACCAGCGCCAGGCCGAACCTGTCGGCGATCTCCCGGAGCCTCGGCAGCCGGGCCATCGAGCCATCCTCGTCCATGATTTCGCAGAGGATGCCGGCCGGGTACAGGCCCGCCAGGCGGCACAGGTCCACGACCGCCTCAGTGTGCCCGCTGCGGCGCAGCACGCCGCCGGGCTGGGCCTCGAGGGGGAAGACGTGGCCGGGCCGCGCCAGGTCGCCCGGCCGCGTGGCGGGATCGATCAGGACCTTCACCGTCCGGGCCCGGTCGAACGCGGAGATGCCCGACCCGATGCCGATCGCGGCGTCGACCGAAACCGTGAACGAGGTGCCGAGCGCCGCGGTGTTGCGGTCGCGATCCACCATCGGGCGCAAGTCCAGCGCCCGCAGGCGCTCCCCGGTCGTCGAGAAGCAGATCAGGCCGCGGCCGTGCCGGGCCAGGAAGTTGATCGCCTCTGGCGTCACCTTCTCGGCGGCCATGACGAAGTCGCCCTCGTTCTCCCGATCCTCGTCGTCCACCACGATCACGATCTCGCCGCGGCGCAGCCGCTCGAGCGCGGCCTCGATTGAATCCAGCGTCTGGCCACTCATCTCCCGTTCCCCCGATTGCACGTCCTTCATCGGCCCCACCCTCGCGCGAGCAGCGCCCCCATCGTCAGCCGCCCCGGCTCGACACGTTCGGCCGCCTTCGCCAGCACGTCGAGCTCGAGGTTGAGCCGAGCGCCGGGCGCAAGGCTGGCGAACCGGGTGGCACCGAGCGTGTGCGGGATCAGCGTCACCGTGAACCGATCCTCGAACGGCCCCTCGTCGAGCGTCAGGCTGACGCCGTCCACCGCGATCGAGCCCTTCGGCAGCAGCCGGCGGGCGAGCGCCCTCGCAAGCGTGACGGTCATCGACGCGGCAGCCCCGCGCCGTTCCATGCGCTGCAGGCGGCCCGTGCCATCCACGTGGCCGAGCACGAAGTGCCCGCCCAGGGCGTCGCCCGCACGAAGCGCCGGCTCGAGGTGCACGCGGCCGCCCACCCTCCAGTCGGCCAGCGTCGTCACACGCCTCGTCTCGGCAGATGCCTCGACCGACAGGCGCGTGGCGGCAACGCGCACGACCGTCAGGCAGATGCCGTTGACGGCAAGGCTGTCCCCCACCGCGGGCCCCTCGGGCGGCCGCGCGACGAGGGGGGCCTCGATCTCGACGAGCGTCACGCCGCCGCGACGTTCGAGGCGGTGTACCCGCCCGATCTCGCGGACGAGGCCCGTGAACATCACGCACGCTCCCAGTCGTTGGCCCCGCCCAGCGAGGTCAGCCGCGCGCAGGCGTCCCGGAACGAGAGCCGGTCCCAGACGGCAACGGCATCGCCGCCGCAATGCGCGGCCCTCGTCAGGGTCAGGCCATCCGGCTCGGACCCGGCGCCGGGCGGCTCGTTCCATTCAGGCCAGCCGACGCCCCGTCCCAGCAGGACAGGGGCCGTGTAGTGGACCCACCGATCCACGAGTCGGGCGCGAAGGAAGGAGGCGGCCACGGCCGGCCCGCCCTCCACGAGGAGGCAGTGTTTTCCCAGGCTTGCGAGGCGGGCCACCACCGAACACGGTTCGACGCCGGAGGGGCCCGCGGCGCAGCGGATCACGGTTCCTTTCCCGGCTCTCACGGTTTCCGCGGCGAGTTCCGGCGCGTCAGGCCCGGCAAACGCGAGGTGGGGGCGTCCGGCCCAGGGCGGCAGATCGGCCAGCCGCTCGCTCAGCACCGCGGGGATCGGATCCTCGGGCGGGCACGCCGCATCGGGCCCGGCCAGACGGCCGTCGAGGCGCGGACGGTCCACGGCGGCCGTGCGCGAGCCAACGAGGACGACATCGGCCCACCGGCGCAACACGTGCACCTGGTGCCGCGCGCTTGCGCCCGTCAAGTAGGCCGCGCCCTTTCCCGGCGTCATCCCCTCCGGGGCGAAGCGGCCGTCGAGGGAGACGGCTGTCTTGAGCCAGACGAACGGCCGCTCGAACGCGCGCGTGACCACGAACGGCCACGCCAGGTCGAGCGCCTCCTCGGCGCAGACACCCAGCGTCACGGCGAGGCCCGCGCAGCGCGCAACCTCGAGTCCCCGTCCGGCGACGTGAGGGTTGGGATCGACGATCGACACGACGAGCCGTGACACCCCTGCGGCGACCACAGCAGGAGCACACGGCGGGGTGCGACCCTGGTGGTTGCAGGGCTCGAGCGTGCAGTAGAGGGTGGCGCCCTTCGCGCGCTCTCCAGCCTCGGCGAGGGCAGCCGCCTCGGCATGCGGCTCGCCGGCCCCGTTGTGCACGCCGCGGCCGACGACGGCGCCGTCGCGCACGACCAGTGCGCCGACCGGCGGGTTGGGCCACGGCCTGCGCGCCGGCCGCGCGGCCAGCGCCAGCGCCTCGAGCATGTAGCGGCGATCGCCGGCAGTTGCAGCGTTCATCGGGACCAGGGGAACGTGGCCGACCGCGGGACGGGGAGGGAGGAAGACAGGCAGGCCGCGACAGCTGGCCGTCCAGAGAAGGGAACTGCCGTCTGGAGACACAGCCTTCGCGGAGAACGGTTGCCAGCCCCAACTCCTCCCATCCAGACTGTCACTGTCGGCCCCGGAATCGCACCGGATCGTGCCCTTGCGGGCTCGCGGGCTCTACCGCCGGTGGGGACTTGCACCCCGCCCCGAAGTTGTGGCGGTTTCAACGTAACGGTTCGCGGGTCAGAGTGTCAAGGAGGGAAGCTGGGCAAGGGTAAGGGGTCGGGAGTAATTAGAAGCCGGAAACCCGGCATGACTTCTAATTACTCCCGACCCCGTTCGGCTACTTCTTCACCAGGCTCGGCCAGGCGAGCCAGGCGCCGATCGCGATGAAGGTGACCGGCCACCAGTCCTCGAGCCAGTCGAGCGGCATGTTGAACAGCGTGTTCATCAGCAGCACGGCGCCCACCACCACCAGCGCCACCCCGCCGGCCAGCGACCCGCGCCCGCCCTTCACCAGCGCGAAGTCGTCGGGAATGTCCGCCGCGCCGATGCCGGCCAGCGCGTTGTTGTAGAACACGGCGCGGCGCCAGGCATCCACGATGTTGTAGAGCCAGTAGAAGGCGAGGAACAGCCCAAAGAACGGCTCTGCGCCTCCGTTGACGGCGCCGCTGTTCAGGAGCCCGATCAGGCCGGCGATGATCAGCGCGTTGGTGAAGCCCTGCTGGTAGTACCCGACGTAGACCTGGCCGAGGCCTGGCATTGCCGACAGCACCAGCGCGAGCATCGGCGACTTGCGCCGCGGGTCGTCGTAGTAGTCGCGGCGAGCCGGTGCCGGCGACGGCCGCGCCGCCGCCTCGGGCGCCCTGGCGCCCGCGTTCACGTCCTGGACCGGCGCTCCGAGGTTTTCCTGGTAGGTGTTCATGATCGTCTCTCCGTTATCTTCTTCCGCTGCCGTCCGTCGCCTTCGCTCTCCCTGTCTCGGTAACGCGGCCGGAGGTCGAAGGGTTCGGTCGGCGCAGCTCCGACACCCAGGCCACGAGACTCGTGAAGGCGTCGCGCAGCGGGCCGAACACGCGAGTACTGACCCACTCCCACGCCGGCGACACCAGTGCGAAGGCCCGCGAGGCGACCCCGGTTTCGCCGCGCCGCGCCGACGCCGCCCGCCCAGCGACCGCTTCCCCGATTTCCCGAACGAGGCCGGCCGGTCCCGACGACACCCGCTCCAGCACCTCCACGACGCGCGGCTCCGCCAGCTCGCGGCCCCGGGCCGAGGTTTCGCGAAACGCGGCCACGGGGTTGCCGACGATGATGAAGATCAGCAGCGTGCACAGGTAGGCGGCCTCGAGGCTGAAGCGCGGGCGTGCGGCCAGTTTCGAGAGCCAGGCGGCGACCCGTTCGTCGAAGGTGGGCGCGGGCGGGCGCCGGCTGGTGGCCGCGATCACGGCGGGTGCGAGGTCCGCCGGCGGCTGCAGCGCCGCGAAGGCCGGCAGCAGCTCGCTGGCCCGTGCCATCGCGGCTGCCAGCTCGGCGCAGGGCCGGCAGCGCGCCAGGTGCCCTTCCACCAGCTCGCGGTCGATTCCTTCCAGGTCGCCGTCCACCAGGTCGCCCAGCCGCTCGCGGGCCGCGCCGCAGGTGGCCCCGCTCGTCCGCGCCAGCACCTCGTCGGCCAGCGACTCGGCCCCGGCCGCGTCCTGCGAGCCGCCAAGGCCCGCCATCGCGTCGAGCAGCAGGCGGCAGCGCGCGCATGCCGCCGCGTGCGCCTCGGCCTCCCGCCACTCGGCGGCGCTGCACGACCCCTCGAGCAGCGCGTCGAGCCGCCGATCGAATCGTGCGCAGTCCATCTCGCCCCTCATCGCGCGGGCCCCGCCTCGCGCCTCCTCAGCGACAGCACCTGCTCGGCCAGCTCGAGGCGGGCCCGGTTCGAGCGCGACTTCACGGTCCCAATCGGGATGCCGAGCGTCGCGGCGATCTCGGGAAAGGAGAGCCCCTGGATTTCCTTGAGGAGAATCATCTCGCGGCTCAGCTTCCCGAGCGACCTCAGCGCCCGCCACACCAGCCGGCGCTCGTTCAGCGAGGCCAGCTCCTGTTCCGGCGTGCCGCCGCCTCCCGCCAGGTCCACCATCTCGTCGGCCAGCAGGTCCTCGGCCGGCGGCCTGGCCTTCTTCCTCCTGAGCTGATCCAGGCAGAGGTTGCGCGCAACCCGCACGAGCCAGGGCACGAAGACGTCGGATGGCGCCCACCGCCCCCGCGTCTCGTAGAGCCGGATGAAGACGTCCTGGGCCAGGTCGCGCGCCTCGTCCGGACCCGAGGCGTAAGCGGACGTAATCGAGTAGATCCGCCCCTGGAACTGGCGGACGAACGCCTCCCAGGCGAGGTTGTCGCCTTGGCGGCACCGGTCGATGAGCGCGGCCAGGTCCATTAGGTCGATCCCCGGGGGACGCTCCATGGCGCCCCCGCTACAGGGATAACGCGCGCGAAGGGGAAACGGTTCGCGGCGGCGATGTTACCATCCCGCATGGTTTCGATCCGCCTTCGTCACGCCACCGCCCTCGTCCCGATCCTCGCCGCCTGCGCGCTGGCCGCTCCGGGCGCCGCGTGGGCCCAGGCCCCGCGGCAGCTCACGGCCGCCGACTACCAGCGGGCGCAGCGCCTGCTCGACGCGAACGTGACCCCGCTCGTGCTGGGGCCCGCGGTGCGTCCGGCGTGGCTGCCTGGCGACCGCTTCACCTACCGCACCACGGTCGAGCGAGGGACCGAGTTCGTGCTGGTGGACGTGGCCCGCCGCACGCGGGGGCCCGCCTTCGACCACGCCGCGATCGCGGCGGCCCTTTCGAGAGCGACCGGCGCGGGCCACGACCCCTACCGCCTGCCGTTCCGGACGTTCACCTTCGTTCGCGACGGCGCGGCCATCAGTTTCAGGGCGGCCGGGAAGGTGTGGGAGTGCGACGTCGCGGGCAAGGCCTGCAGGGCGGCAGAGCCCGCCGCGGCCGCGCGCGCAGGCGGGCAGCGCATCCAGCCCGTGCCGCAGGAGTCGGTGTCGCCGGACGGGCGCTCGGCCGTCTTCATCCGGAACGACAACCTGTGGCTCAGGGAGGTCGCGACCGGCGCGGAGCGGGCGCTCACCTCCGACGGGGTGAAGGACTTCGGCTACGCAACCGACAATGCCGGCTGGACGCGCAGCGATCGGCCCGTCGTCTTGTGGTCGCCTGACTCGAAGAAGATAGCCACCTTCCAGCAGGACCAGCGCCAGGTCGGCGAGATGTACCTGGTGTCCACGAAGGTGGGACATCCGGAGCTCGAGGCCTGGAAGTACCCGCTCCCCGGTGACGCGCACGTGCCGATGATCCACCGCGTCGTCATCCACGTGGACGGGCCGCGGGTGGTGCGGCTGAAGGTGCCGCCCGACCCGCACCGCGGCACCGTCACCGACGACATCAAGGACGAGGAAGGGCGCCTGGACGACGTCAGGTGGGCTGCCGACTCGAGCGCCCTCGCCTTCGTCTCCTCCTCCCGCGACCACAAGCAGGCGACGCTGCGCGTGGCGGATCCGGAGACCGGCGAGGTACGCGACGTGCTCGAGGAGAAGGTGGACACGTTCTTCGAGTCGGGGAACGACAGGTCGAACTGGCACTTCCTGCCTGACTCCGGCGAGGCGATCTGGTTCTCGCAGCGGGACGACTGGGGCCACCTCTACCTGTACGATCTCGTTAGCGGAAAGCCGAAGCGTCAGATCACCTCCGGCCCCTGGAACGTGGCGCAGGTGCTGAAGGTGGACGAGAAGGCGCGGGCGCTGTACTTCGTGGGCGTCGGCCGCGAGAAAGGGCGCGACCCCTACTACCGGCACTTCTACCGGGTGGGATTCGACGGGGGCGACGTCACGCTGCTCACGCCCGAGGACGCCGACCACCAGGTTTCGCTCTCGACCTCGGGCGGCTTCTTCGTCGATGCCTACTCGACGCCCGTGACGCCGCCGGTGTCGGTGGTGCGCGACCTCTCGGGCAAGGTCGTGATGCCGCTCGAGAAGGCCGACACCACCCGCCTGCAGGCGATCGGCTGGAAGCCTCCCATCCCCTTCACGGTCAAGGTCCGCGACGGAATGACCGATCTCTACGGCCTGATGTTCCGGCCCACCGATTTCGACGAGGCGAAGCGCTACCCCGTCATCAACAACATCTACCCGGGGCCGCAGGCCGGGAGCATTCGCAGCCGCGGCTTCCTGCCCGCGCACGGCGACGCGCAGGCCCTCGCCGAGCTTGGCTTCATCGTCGTGCAGATCGACGCGATGGGAACGCCGTGGCGGTCGAAGTCGTTCCACGCGGCCTATTACGGCGACATGGGCGACAACGGGCTGCCCGACCAGGTGGCGGGGATGAAGGAGCTGGCAGCGCGGCACCCGTGGATTGACATCGATCGCGCCGGCATCTGGGGGCACTCGGGCGGCGGGTTCGCGAGCGCGGCCGCCATGTTCCACTACCCCGACTTCTTCAAGGTAGGCGTGTCGCAGGCCGGCAACCACGACAACCGGGGCTACGAGGACGACTGGGCGGAGAAGTGGCAGGGGCTGCTGGTCGCAAAGCCGGACGGGTCGTCGAACTACGACGGCCAGGCGAACCAGAACTTCGCGAAGAACCTGAAGGGCAAGCTGCTCCTCGCGCACGGCACCATGGACAACAACGTCCCGCCGTACCTGACGCTGCTGGTGGTGGACGAGCTGATCAAGGCGAACAAGGATTTCGACCTGATCATGCTGCCGAACCGCGGCCACGCCTTCGGCAACGAGCCGTACATGATGCGGCGGCGCTGGGACCATTTCGTGAAGCACCTGATGGGAGCCGAACCGCCGCGGCCGATCGAGTTCCCGGCCCCGTTCAGACCCTGATCTGAACCCACTTCTTCTGGCCGAAGCGGACGACCGACAGGGTGGCGCGGGTCACGTGGCCGAGGACGATCGCCGTCCAGATGCCGCGCGAGGTGAGGTTGCCGGACGACTGCAGCAGGGCGCAGGTGCCGAGGGGCACGACGATCTGCGAAACGATGGTGATGTAGAGCGGGCTCCGCGTGTCGCCCGTGCCCTGCAGCCCGCCGGTGTAGGTCAGCGCGACGGTGATGAAGAACCCCGAGAAGGCCAGATAGCCCAGCAATTCGCTGCCCAGCCGGGTGACCGCGGGGTCGGTGAGCCCGAAGGCCCAGAGCAGCTTCTCGGGGATCAGCACGAACAGCGTGCCCACGCCAGCCGCGATCAGCAGGCCGCCGAAGGCCGCCTTGCGAACGGCCTCGACGCTCCGCTCGGGGCGTCCCGCGCCCAGGTTCTGCCCGGCGGCAGCCGCGGCGGCCCCCATCAGCCCCACCGACGTCCACGTGATCATCGAAAACAGCTCGGTGTACCCGACCGCGTAGGCCGCCTGCGCCGCCGCGCTCTCGGGCAGCGACCCGATGAAACGCAGCAGGAGGAGGCCGGCGACGTTCATGGCCACGCCCTGGATCCCGGCCGGCAGGCCGAAGCGGAACAGCGAGCGGATCATCGTCCAGTCCGGCCGCCGGTCGCCCTTCGGGAACCCGACCACGAGCCGCTCGGTGAGCAGCATTCTGATCGCGACGATGCCGACGAGCGTGGTGGCGAGCACCGTGCCGATCGCGGCGCCGAGGGTGCCCATCGCGGGGATCGGTCCCGCCCCGCGGATGAAGATCACGTTGAAGACCACGTTGAGGACGGTGATGGCGACCCCGAACTTCAAGGGCGTGCGCGCGTCGCCCGCCGAACGCAGCGCGGCCCCGAGCATGTAGAAGAGCAGGAGGCCGAAGCCGAAGACGAACAGCGTCCGGATGTATGGCAGGGCCTGCGCGCGCACCTCGGGCGCGGCATTCACCAGGCCGAGCAGCCACGGCGACAGCACGTAGCCCAAAGGCGCGAGCACGAGCAGGGCCAGCGCAAAGGCGACGAGGAACGCCTGGTAGACCGCGCGGTTCACCTTCTCGGGCTCGTTCGCCCCGGCGTAGCGTGCGACCAGCACCGCCATGCCGGTGAAGAGCGAGCCCATGAAGACGATGATGACCAGGAAGATCTGCCAGCTGACGCCGATTGCGGCGTTGGCGGTGTAGCCGACGAAGTTCCCGACCATCGCATGGTCGACGATGCCCTGGAGGCCGCCCATGGCGTTCTGCAGGATCGTCGGCCACGACAGGTGCCAGACGGCGCGCCCGATGGGGCCGTCGACGATGGAACGGTCGTAGCGGCCGAGGCGGGCCGAAGGAGGGGCCGGCACGTCCTGTGCGGGCGGAGCCGCGTCCGCTGGCGGCGCTACGGGAGCGGGGGCGCGTGTCTGGTTGTCGGCGGGCACCGTTTACGATCTTAGCCTGACCGGCGCCTCCATCATTGATAATGTGACCGCGACCCCGCCGCTGAGCGGCCTGTCGCGGCTTGCCATCCGGAGCCGCGAGCGAAGCAGCGAGCTGTCGCGGCTTGCGACATGACAGACGGCTCGAGGCCCACGACATCGGCGGTTGCCTTCGCGGCGCAGGGGGGCCTGGTCTGGATGACCTTCGGGCTCCTCGAGCACTTGTGCCTCTCGGTACTGCCCGCGTGGCGCGAGTCGTCGCTGCTGCTGGTCCCTTCGTCGCGGGCCGCCGCGCTCGCGGTGACGCTCGCCGGCTACGCGGTTGTTGGCGCCCTGCTCGGCGGCGCCGCCGGTGCGGGTGCGCGGTTGCTCGGCTGGGGGGGCGGCGACGCCCCGTCCGGCCGAAGGGCGGCCGCGGACGCCGCCACGGCGACGCTGGTGCTCGCGTGGACCGTGCACCTTGCCGCGGCACGCAGCTTCAGCCGCTCGGCCTACCTGGGCCTGGCCGTCTCGGCGCTGCTCGTGGCGGCGCTCGTTGCCCGGACGGGCTGGCCTCACGGGCGCGTGCCGCGCGTCACCGCCTGGCTGGTGTCCCCGGCCGGGGCGTCGGTCTGCCTGCTCGCGCCGCTGGTGTTCCGCGACCGGCTGCATCTCGCGGCGCTCGGCGAGCACCTCGGAACATCGGCAGGCGTCTTCAAGGCCGGGGCCGCGGCGGCTGGCACCTCGCTGCTCGTCCTGCTGCTCGTCGCGGGGGCGCTGTTCCACCGTGGAACCGGGCGGCACACGGGGCGCGCGAGGCTCGCGGTCTTGTTGGCGCTCGCCCTCACCCTGGGTGCCTCGAGCGTGCTGCTCGATCGCGCGGCGTTGTCGCGCTTGAGCGCCGGCGGCGCGGCGCCCGCGCCACGGGAATCCACCGCCCCTCCCCGGCCCACCGGGATCCTCCTGCTGACGCTCGACGCGGTCCGCGCCGATCACCTGCCGGTCTACGGCTACCCGCTCGACACGTCACCGAACCTCGCGTCGCTGGCCCGCCACGCGACCGTGTACCTGAACGCGCGGGCGGCGTCCGACATGTCGCTCGGGACTCACGCCTCGCTGTTCACCGGGAAGTACCCCAGCCGGCACGGCGCCTGGGTCGGCGGGGCGTTCCCCGTGGGACGGCCGCTGGCCGCCTCGGAGCGGACGCTCGCCGAACGAGCGGCCGAGGCGGGCTGCATCCGGTTCGCGGCCGTGGCGAATGGGTACTTCCTGAATACCGCGTACGGCCTCTCGCGGGGGTTCCAGCTGTTCGACGTTCCGCGGGCCGATCGTCTCGAGCTGAGGCTGCGGCTCGACTTCGCGGCCCGCCGCCTCGCGGGCCGCGGCGGTGCGGTTCACACGCGGGCGAGCGAGGTCAACGCGGTGCTCGCGAAGGGCTTCGACGCGGCGCGGGCGGCGAACCGTCCCTTTTTCGCGTTCGCGAACTACATGGAGGCCCACGACCCGTATACGCCCGACCGGCGCTTCCTGGGCCGGTTCCCCGGGTACGACCCGTCGCTCCCGCGCCGCGCCGGGCGTTTCATCGGCGCAGCGGGGAGCCGTCGCGTGATCGACGGGCGCGAGCGCCGCCACCTTGTCTCCCTCTACGACTCGGCCATCGCCACGCTCGACCGCGAGCTGGGCCTGCTGTTCGACCGGATGCGAACCATGGGCCTCTACGACGGGGCGCTGATCGTTGTGACGGCGGATCACGGCGAGATGCTGGGCGAGCGAGGCGTCTTCGGCCACGGCGCCGGCCTGGTGGACGAGGTGCTTCGCATCCCGCTCATCGTCAAGTTCCCATTCCAGCGTGAGGCAAGGCGGGTCGCGATCCCGGTCAGCCAGGTGGACGTCGTCCCCACCTTGCTCGACCTGCTCGGCTTGCCGCCCGATCCCGGCCTCGACGGCATCAGCCTCCTGGAGGCGGAGCAGGCGGGCGAGCGCGAGTTGCTGGCCGAGTCGCCGCCGGAACGCGCCGTGTTCCGTGCGGGCTCCACGGTGCTCGAGCGCGTGCCGGCGGGCCAGGGGCCGGGGCCGCTCGACCCGGAGGCCCTCGAGAGGCTGAAATCCCTCGGGTACGTGCGGTAGTCTGGTAGAACCACCTGGAAAAGGAGAATCCTGCCTGTGATCCGCATCACCCTCGTGCCGCTCGTCCTGACCTCCGCCGCCATCCTGGCCAGCTTCGCGTACCTCGACGCGACGGCGGGGCAGGAGCGCGAGCGCAAGGACATCCCCGAGCGGTTCAAGTGGGACCTGACCGACCTCTACCCGAGCGAGGCCGCCTGGCGGGAGGCGCGCGAGCGGCTCGAGGCGCGGCTGCCCCGGATTCGGCAGTTCGAGGGCCGGCTCGGCGAGTCGGCGGCCCGGCTCGAAGAGGCCCTCGAGACGATGTCGGGGATCGGACGCGAGCTGAGCCGGCTCTACGCGTACGCCAGCCAGCTCTCCGACCAGGACACGCGCGAGTCGAAGGGGCAGGCGATGACGCAGGAGATGACGCGGCTGGCCGCCGCCTTCGCCGCCGAGGCCGCCTTCGTCGAGCCCGAGATCCTGCGGATGGACCGGGCGAAGATCGAGGCGTTCGTCCGCGAGCGCCCGGGGCTGGCGCCCTACGATCACTTCCTCGACGACATCCTGCGCCGCCAGCCGCACACCGGGACCGAGGCCGAAGAGCGGCTCATCGCGCAGGCGGGCGTGCTGGCGTCCACGCCGTCCGACATCTACGGAATCCTGGCGGACGCCGACTTCCCCTATCCCGCTGTCACCCTGAGCGACGGCAGGACGGTGACGCTCAACTCGTCGGCCTACAACCTCTACCGCGCGCTCCCCAACCGCGACGACCGCCGCCTGGTGATGTCGTCGTTCTTCGGAGCGCTCGGCGCCTACCGGCGCACCTTCGGCGCGACGATGAACGCGAGCGTGCAGCGCGATCTCTTCTACATGAAGGCGCGCAAGTACAACTCGTCGCTCGAGGCGGCCCTCAACGAGCACAACATCCCGATCGGCGTCTACCAGAGCCTCATCGACGGCGTGAACGCGAACCTGGCGACCTTCCACCGTTACCTCGGGCTGCGGAAGCGCATGTTGGGCGTCGACGAGCTGCACTACTACGACTTGTACGCCCCGCTCGTCGGCTCGGTGGACATCGACTATCCGATCGAGCAGGCGCAGCGCGAGATCGTGGAGGCGCTCGCCCCGCTCGGCCGCGAGTACACCTCCGTCCTCGAGCGCTCCTTCAGGGAGCGCTGGATCGATCTCTATCCCAACCCCGGGAAGCGGTCGGGCGCGTACTCGAACTCGACCTACGACGTGCACCCGTACATGCTGCTGAATTACAACAACAAGTACGCCGACATGAGCACGCTGGCCCACGAGCTTGGCCACACGATGCACAGCTTCCTGTCGAACCGGGCGCAGCCCTACCCCAAGGCCGACTACCCGATCTTCCTCGCCGAGGTGGCCTCCACCTTCAACGAGGCGCTGCTGATCGACCACGTCCTCGAAAAGATCACCGACCGCGACGCCCGGCTGTCGCTGCTCGGCAACTACCTCGAGAACATCAAGGGCACCGTCTTCCGCCAGACGCAGTTCGCCGAGTTCGAGCTGCGGGTGCACGAGATGGCGGAGCGGGGCGAGGCGATCACGGGCGACGCGCTCTCGGCCCTCTACGCCGACATCACCAAGCGGTACTATGGCCACGGCGCGGGCGTCACCGTGGTGGACGACTACGTGGCCCACGAGTGGGCCTTCATTCCCCACTTCTACCGCGCCTTCTACGTCTACCAGTACGCCACCTCGTTCACCGCCTCGGCCGCGCTGGCCGAGCGGGCCCTGGCGGGCGACCAGGAGACGATTCGCAAGTACCTCGA
>DAOPQX010000027.1:0-18643 GCA_035348395.1 Vicinamibacterales bacterium
CCGCAACGCAGGACGCGCGACAGATCGGTCCCGGCCGCCTCGAGGATCGCCTGGATGTTGCGGAACACCTGCTCGGTCTGGGCGGCAACATCGGGGCCGACCATCCGGCCAGTGGCCGGATCCACCGCTCCCTGGCCCGACACGAACACGAGGCGGTCGAGGACGATTGCCGGCGAGTACGGACCCACCGGCGCCGGAAGGTTGGGGGCGGCCACGGGACGGGCAGTCGTCGAAGTCACCTCGCCCCCCTAGAAGCCGAACGCGAACGACACGCCGAACAGGTTCGCCTTGAAGGAGTAGACGCCGTTGTTGGTCGTCGGGTTGGTGCGCCCCGCCCGCTCCGGCTGGCTGAGGTAGAGGTAGAACGCATCCACGCGCAGGTTGTCGGACAGCCGCTGGCCGATGCCGACCGAGAACTCGCGGCGGACCCCCTCGGGCAGGTTCGGCGTCACGGTCTCGTCGGGCGCCGCCGCCGTATGGAAGTCCACCCCCGCGCGCAGGGTGGTCGCCTCGCTCAGCGCGTACTCGGCGCCGGCGCGCACACCGTGCGTGTCGTTGTAATTCTCGGGAACCGACGACTGCAGGAAGTCGCCGTTGACCGGCAGTTCGTCGAACGCCGACCAGTTCACGAACTGGTAGTCGGCCAGGAGTTTCAGGGCCGGCGTCGCCTGGTAGGCAATCCCGGCCACCAGCTGCGCCGGCAGCGGGATCTCGCTCTGGGCGCCCTGGGGCCCCAGCAACTGGCCCGGCTGGAACCGGCTGGCCAGCAGGAGGTCCAGCTTCGTGCCGCGCGGCGCGACGCCCGGGATGGCGACCGGCAGCACGAACGGCGTGGGAATCTGACGCGTCTCGATCGTTCCTTCCTCGATCTCCACGCTCTGCCCCGTCATGAACCGCGCTCCGAGGGAAACCTTCTCGCTCGCCTTGTACAACACGCCGAAGTGGGCGCCGACACTCCACGCGTCCCCCTCGAGGTTGATGTCGGCGAAGTCGGTCCCGGCCCGCACGCCGAGCGTCCCGAAGGTCGCGCCGGGAGGCAGGCCGGGCACCGCGGGCAGCGCCTGAGCCGAGAGGTCGAGCCGCTGGCGCAGCTGCACGTGGAGCCTGACGAGGTCGATGCCGGCGCCCACCGACAGCCGGTCGTTCACCTTGTAGGACGCCGTCGGCTGGATGTAAACCCCCTGGACGACGCTCTTGTAGCCCAGGAAGCGGCCCTGCGATTCCTCGGGCCAGTCCGTCGTCAGCCCGTAGGGCGCGAAGATCCCGATGCCGACGGCGAACCGGTCGCCGATCGGCGTCGACGCGTAGACGTTGGGGAGCGGATACCACTTCTTGTTCAGCGAGCTGACCTTCCCGGTGGTGTCGTCGGTGAAGTCGCCGCGCGGGCCGATCACCGTCCCCCCCAGGCCAATCTGGGTCGCCTCGAACGACAGCCCGGCCGGATTGAAGTACACGCTCGACGCGTCGGGACAGGGTGAGGCCACGCCGGCGCCGCCGCGGCCCAGCTGGCAGGGGCTCTGCTCGTATACCCCGAAGCCCTGCGCCGAGGCGGCCTGGGCGGCGCCCAGCACGCAGACGACAACCGCCAAGGCTCGCAACAGTAAGAATCCACGCATCTTTCGCGTCCTCCGGCCTTCACAGCTTGTTCTGCGCCGGCCCGCAGGCTGCACGGCGGGGCGGCTTCTTTTGATTCGGGGCTGCGCGGCGAAAGGGAGAAGGTAGCACAGATGGGCTGGAGCCCGGACGGATTTCCTAGCGCCAGGAGCGGTCGAAGCGTTCCTCGAAGACGCGGGGGTCTTCGCCGAAAACGGCGCGGAAGTTCGCCCGGCGGTCGTCGAGGGAGGCGAACCTCTCGAAGTAGTCGACGAGGGCACCGAAGCCATGCCGGTCGATCAGCTCGGCCGCCGCCACGAGCGACACATCGTACATCGGGTCCTCGAGGTCCTCGCCAACCAGCTGGACCCACGAGTCGGCGGACACGAGGTCGGACAAGCGCGGCAACGCCGACCTGCAGGAGGCCTGACGCAGGTGGCCGCGCACGGCCTCCACCCTCGAGGCGACCGTCTCCTCGCCGAGGACCTCGAGCACCCGGGCACCGACCCATTCCGCCATGCCCTCGCGCAACCACTGCTCGGTCCCCATCCGCCGCCCCCCTGCCAGCTGGTATTGCGCGACGTGCGCCATCTCGTGGGCCAGCGCGGCAATTCGCACCGGCCAGTCGTGCGGGTGGAGCCGGCAGAGGTTCAAGCAGATGCGGTCGGCGGTCGAAACGCCCACCATCGTCGGCAGGGAGGATGCGGGGGGCAGCGGGGCGTGGCGCCCGTCGCCGGCCAGCTCGTCCCGAAACGCCTCGGCGCTGGAGAACAGAACGATCTCGCCCCGGAGCGGAAGGCGCAACTCGCGTTCGACGACCGAGAGCGCGGCGGCGGCGGCCCAGCGGTAGGTGCGAATCGTGGGGAGACGGTGCCGGGGGACTCGCCGAAGGTCGTCGAGGCGCATCACCCTGGCCGACGCGCCCGCTCCCTCATCTGCCGGCTTTCGAGGGGCCCCCTTCGCCTGGAGGCCGGTTGCCAGGCACACGGCGGCCACAACGGCCCCGAGCCGGCCAGGCCACCTCTTGAGAGGCGAGCGGACGCGGGGGCATGAAGGCGGCATGCGCATCCCTGCTCGCAGAAACCGGTTAACGCGTTGTCGGTGAAGGGGGCGGAAGAGGACTTCTTTGTACGCCGTGAGAGTCGCGAAGTCAACCCTCGCCCGCGAGAGCGGGCGGTGCCCGACCTCGTTTGACCGGGCAACCCGGAGTTGCTAGCATCTCGAGGTCAAGCCTTCATCGACCTCGACAGGAGCCTCAATGACCAGACGACAGGTTCTGCGCGCTCTGTTCGCATCGTCGATCGCGGCGGCAGGCGCGGCGCCGGCGCTGGCCGGCCAGGACAAGAAGCCGGCTGAGAAGGTGAAAGACCCCGTCTGCGGGATGATGATCGACGCGGCGTCGGCCAAGGGCAAGTCGGAGCACGAGGGCAAGACGTACTACTTCTGCTCGGACAGCTGCAAGAAGAAGTTCGACGCCGATCCGAAGAAGTACGTGCAGCCGCCCCCGCCGCCCAAGCGCTGATCGGATCCCCGCGGCAACGGGCGGCTCGCGCGAGCCGCCCGCCGCCTCCTTCCCCCTACGCGCTCACGGGCCGCGCGATCCCCGGGCAGGGGAAGCCGGCACAGAACTCGCGCACCTCGCCGGCGATGCGATCGAGCTCGGCCTCGTCGGCCACGTGCTCGGCCACGCGGTTGAACCAGCCGGCAATCCTCGGCATCTCGGCTTCCTTCATACCGCGAGAGGTCACCGACGGCGTCCCGAGCCGCAGGCCGCTCGGGTCGAACGGCTTTCGCGGGTCGCCGGGCACGGTGTTGTAGTTGCACTCGAGGCCGGCCCGGTCGAGCGCCCGCGCGTACGCCTTCCCCGTCATCCCGCGCGGCGTCACGTCCATCAGGATCAGGTGGTTGTCGGTGCCGCCCGAGATCAGCTTGAAGCCGTATCCCGCCAGCGCCTCGGCAAGCGCCCGTGCGTTCTTCACGATCTGGTGGGCGTAGGCCGAGAACTCGGGCGTCGCCGCCTCCTTCAGCGCGACGGCGATCCCCGCGGTCGTGTGATTGTGGGGCCCGCCCTGCAGCCCCGGGAACACCGCCTTGTCGATGGCCTTGGCCATCTCCTCCTTGCACAGCAGCATGGCGCCGCGCGGGCCCCGCAGCGACTTGTGGGTGGTCGTCGAGACGACATGAGCGTGAGGGATCGGGCTGGGGTGAGCGCCGCCGGCGACAAGCCCGGCGATGTGCGCCATGTCGACCAGCAGGTGCGCCCCCACCTCGTCGGCAATCCGGCGGAACGCCTCGAAGTCGATGATCCGGGGGTAGGCCGTTGCGCCCGCGATGATCAGCTTCGGCCGCTCCTTCAAGGCGAGCTCGCGCACCTGGCCGTGGTCGATCAGGCCGGTCGCAATGTCGACGCCGTACTGGACCGAGCGGAAGAACGCCCCGGTGATCGACACGCTCCACCCGTGGGTCAGGTGGCCGCCGTGCGGCAGGGCCATCCCCATCACCGTGTCACCCGGCTTCAGCAGCGCGAAGTACACCGCGAGGTTCGCCGGCGATCCCGAGTACGGCTGCACGTTCGCGTGATCGGCGCCGAAGAGGCTCCGGACGCGCTCGATCGCCAGGCGCTCGAGCGGGTCCACCAACTGCTGCCCCTCGTAGTAGCGCTTGCCCGCATACCCCTCGGAGTACTTGTTGGTGAACACGCTGCCGGTCGCCTCGAGCACGGCGCGCGACACGTAGTTCTCGGAAGGGATCAGGCGGATCTTGTCGAACTCCCGGCGCTCCTCTGCCGCGAGGAGGGCGGCAATCTCGGGGTCGGCCTGGAGCAGGTGCGGGTCGAGCATGGTGTCCTCTCTTCGGGGAGCGTCACACCCCGCCATCATCGTTCTCCGCTCGGAGCGACGTCAAGGCAGGACGCGGAACCCTCTTCTCGAACCAGGCGGCGAACCGGGCGCTGGTCGCGTCGAGGCCGGAGGTGGGCACCGGCCGGGACGGGGCCGACGCCGAGGAAACGGCGGGGACGGGCGGCAGGGGAAAGATCCCGGCGTCCCACAGCCCCTCGGGCCCTTCCGCGTCCACCGTCACCTGGCGGTAGATAGGCGCGGCACGCCTGATCTCCTCGAAGATCTCGTCCGGGCTGGCGTGGTCGAATCCCCGGCCCCCCAGGGCGCGTCCCAGGGCGCACAGCACCTGCCAGGTCTCCAGGCCCGAGGGCGGCGGGATCACGCGGCGAAGGCGCTGGACGCGGCGCTCGGCGTTGGTCATCGTACCGCTGGTCTCGACGCTGCTGCTCATGGGCAGCACCACGTGCGCCGCCCGGGTCGTCGCGGTGGGAAAGACGTCGCCGGCAATCAGCAGATCGGCAGCGGCGAGGCCGGCTCGCAAGGCGTCAGGAATGCCGGACGCACCGAGCGGGTCGATGCCGAACGCGAGAGCGACCTTGATCCGCCGATCGGCGAGCTGCCACGCGAGGTCGGGTGCCGGAGAGGACAGCGCGACCAGCGGGACGCCCCACAAGCGCTCGAGATCGCCGGCGGCGCCACCGTGCCGCGGACGGTAGCCGGGGAGCCAGGCGGGGTGCGCACCCACGTCGAGCAACCCCTGCGCGTTGGCCCCCTCGCGGGCCGGCAGCAGCGCGCAGCCGAGCGCCCGCGCAGCCGCCGCATACGCGCGCGCGTCGCCGGTGCGGCGCTCCCCCCGGTAATCGGCGTCGAACACGAACACCCGGCGCGAGGCCGCCCTTACCCGCTCGGCCGCCCTCTCGATGGCTTCGGCCTTGACGCCGGTCCACTCGAGCCACTGCGAGGGGCCGAGCGAGGCCACCATCCCCAGGTCGGGGTGGCTTACCGGGTCCTCGCCCGCGCGGCGCAAAGCGGCCGCCGCAATCCCGGCCGCCACGAGCGGCTCCGCACCCGGCCGGCACTGCAGGCACACGTCGGCGAGGTCGGCCGTCCGGTCGGGCTCGGGGCCAATCCAGACGATGGAGGCGCCGCCGCGCGCGGCACGCGCGGCGGCGAGGTGCAGCGTGAAGCGCTCCTCGGCCAGCCGCGCGCCGGCCACGACGAGGGCATCCGCGGCGGCCAGGTCCTGGTAGGTAGCGGACGCGATCGCCTCGGGGGCGAAGTACGCCTGGTTCACCAGCGCTCCAAACGAGGCGACCTGATGGGTGCCGAGGATGCCGCGCGCCAGCTTCTGCGCGAGGTAGGCCTCTTCGTTGGTCATCCGCGGCGACACGAAGACCGCGATCTCGTCGGGGCGGCAGGTGGCGAGCGCCCGCGTCAGGCGATCGGCGGCAGCCGCGATCGCCTCGTCCACGCCTGCCTGGACCGCCGCGCCGTTCTCGCGCACCTGTCCCGCCGTGAGCCGGCCGGGGCCGCCGAGGTGGTGGAACCCGAAACGGCCCTGCCAGCAGTGGGTGCCGAAGACGACGTGGTCGTCCTCGCGGCGCGTCGCGCTGACCAGCGTGTCGCCGAGGCTTTCGAAGGAGAGGCGGCAGCCGACGCTGCAGTAGCTGCAGACGCTCGCGGTGCGATCGGTCTTCCAGGGGCCGGGCTTCTCGAGCGTCAGCCGCTCCGCGATCGCGCCCGTCGGGCAGGTGCCGATGCAGAGGCCGCACGAGATGCAGCCCGCATCGAGGAGCGATCCGCCCAGAGCCGGCGCCACGATGGTGCCGAACCCGCGGTTGACGAAGCCGAAGACCGAGACGCCCACGACGTCGCTGCACATCCGGACGCAGCGGCCGCAGAGGATGCACTTGTTCCGATCCAGCTCGATCAGCGGGTGGGACAGGTCGCGCTCGTGCTGGCGCGCCTCGCCGAGGAAGCGCGACACCTCGACGCCGTACTCCGTGGCGTACTTGCGGAGGTCGCAGTCGAACAGCGCCACGCAGCCGCACTCGAGGCAGCGCGCCGCTTCCTCGTGCAGATCGTCACCGGTGTAGCCCAGCTCCACCTCGACGAAGCCCTTGACCCGCTCCTCCACCGGGACGAGCGGCATCACCCGCCGCGGCTTCGACTCGCGCGAGCGAAGGTCCTCGATCGTGATCTTCGCGAAAACATCCTTGCGGCTCAGGAACGGCTCGGGCTCGGGACGCGCCCTTCCCTCCCGCACGTAGGTGTCGATGCCATACGCCGCCTTGCGGCCGGCGGCAATCGCCTCGATCGCGGTGGCGGCGCCGGTCACGACGTCCCCGCCAGAAAACACCCCTTCGACCGTCGTCTCCAGGGTCTTCGGATCGACCTCGACCGTCTGCCACCGGGTGAGTCCGAGCGACTCGCCGGCGGGAAGCAGCCCGGGGACGTGGCCCAGGAGGTCGGCAATGGTGGCGCTCTGACCGATCGCAGCAATCACCAGGTCGCACGGCACCTCGTGCTCGGAGCCGCGCACCGGACGCGGGCTGCGCCGCCCCGAGGCGTCCGGGGCGCCCAGCTCCATGCGCTGGCACTCCAGGGCGCGCAGGCGGAGGTCGGCGCCGGGCACGACGCGGGTCGGAGCCACGAGGTACTCGATCTGCACCCCCTCCTCGATTGCGTCCTGGATCTCCGAGTCGTTGGCGGGCATCTCGGCGCGCGTCCGCCGGTAGAGCAGCTTGACGGTGGACGCCCCCAGCCTGAGGGCCGTGCGCGCGCAGTCGATCGCGGTGTTGCCGCCGCCCACCACCGCCACCGTGCCTTGCAGCGCCATCGGCCTGCCGAGGCCCACGTCGCGGAGGAAGTCGATCCCGGCGACGACGCCGGGAGACTCCTCGTTCTCGACCCGCATCAGCGAGCTGCGCCACGCGCCGATGCCGAGGAAGATCGCATCGAACCCCTCGTCCTTCAGCGACGCGATGGTGAAGTCGCGGCCGAGCGCCTGGTTGGGGTGCAGCGTGGCGCCAAGCGCCAGGATCTGCGCGATCTCCAGGTCGAGCACCTGTTTCGGCAGCCGGTACTCCGGGATGCCGTACCGCAGCATGCCGCCTGGCTCGGGCTGCGCCTCGAAGATCGCGACCGCGTGCCCGCGCAGGGCCAGGTAGTAAGCGGCTGAGAGGCCGGCGGGACCCGCGCCCACCACCGCGATCCGCTTGCCCGTCACCGGCGCCGGCTCGGCCCGCCAGGGGCTGGCGCCGGCGAGATCGAGGTCGGCGATGTAGCGCTTGATGTAGTCGATGCCCACCGCCTCGTCCAGCAGCGTCCGGCGGCAGCCCTTCACCTCGCAGGGCCGCGTGCAGACGCGGCCGCACACCGACGGCAGCGGGTTGTGCTCCTTGACGAGCGCGATCGCTTCGCGGTACTTGCCGATGGCGGCCAGGGCGATGTAGCCCTGGATGTCGATGCCGGCCGGGCAGGCCAGCTGGCAGGGACCGACGCAGTCGGCGTAGTGGTCCGACAGCAGCAGCTCGAGCGCTGCCTTGCGCGACTGGCGCACCTCGAGGCCGTTGGTCTCGACGACCATCCCGTGCGCGACCCGGGTCGAGCAGGCGGGCAGCAGGTTGCGCGCCCCCTTCACCTTCACCACGCAGAGGTAGCAGGAGGCGAACGGCTCGAGCTGGCGGTCGTGGCAGAGGGTGGGGATCGAGATCCCGACGCTTCGCGCCGCGTCGAGGATCGTCTCGCCCGCGTCCGCACTCACCCGCCGCCCGTCGATCTCGAGCTTGACTCGCGCCATAACACGTCCCGAATCCTGAATCCTGAATCCCGAATCCCGAATCCCGAACCCCGATCACTCCCGGTGGACCGCGCCGAGGTTGCAGACCTTGTAGCACTCGCCGCAGACGGTGCAGAGGGCCTGGTCGATGACGTGCACCTTCTTCCGCTCTCCGGAAATCGCGTGCGCCGGGCAGGCCTTGAGGCACAGCATGCAGCCGCTGCAATCGTCGGTGATCGTGTAGGTGAGCAGCTTCTGGCAGTGGTGCGCGGGGCACTTCCTGTTGACGATGTGGGCCTCGTACTCGGACCGGAAGTACTTGAGCGTGGTGAGGACGGGGTTGGGCGCCGTCTGGCCCAGCCCGCACAGCGACGACTGGCGCACGCGCTCGGCCAGCTCCTCGAGCAGCGGGATGTCGCTCTCCTTTCCGTCGCCCTCGGTGATCCGGGTGAGGATCTCGAGCATCCGCTTGGTGCCGAGCCGGCAGAAGGTGCACTTGCCGCACGATTCGCGCTGGGTGAACTCCAGGAAGAAGCGGGCGACGTCCACCATGCACGTCGTGTCGTCCATGACGACCAGGCCGCCCGAGCCCATGATCGCGCCGGTGCGGGTGATCGACTCGTAGTCGATCAGCGTTGCCTCGAGCTCCGAGGAGATGCAGCCCCCCGAAGGTCCACCCATCTGGACGGCCTTGAACTTGCGGCCGTCGCGGATCCCGCCGCAGATGTCGTGGACGATCTCGCGGATGGTGATGCCCATCGGCACCTCGACCAGGCCGCCGTGCCGGATCCGGCCGGCCATCGCGAAGACCTTGGTCCCCTTGCTCTTCTCGGTGCCGAGCGCGGCGAACGCGCGGGCGCCGTTCAGCACGATCCAGGGAATGTTGGCCAGGGTCTCGACGTTGTTGATCGAGGTCGGCGCCCCCCAGAGCCCCTTCACCGCCGGGAACGGCGGCCGCACGCGCGGCATCCCGCGCCTGCCCTCGATCGAGGCAATGAGCGCCGTCTCCTCGCCGCAGACGAAGGCGCCGGCCCCCTCCTTCAGCGTGACGTGGAAGGAGTGCCGGCTCCCGAGGATCGAGCCGCCCAGCAAGCCCCGCTCTTCCGCCTGGCGAATGGCGATCGTGAGGCGCTCGATCGCCTTGGGGTATTCTGCCCGGACGTAGATGTAGCCGTGGTCGGCCCCAACCGCGTACCCGGCGAGGATCATCCCCTCGAGCACCGAGTGCGGGTCGCTCTCGAGGACCGAGCGATCCATGAAGGCGCCTGGATCACCCTCGTCCGCATTGCACACGATGAACTTCCGCTCGCCGGGGGCCTGCCGGGCGTACCGCCACTTGACGCCGGTCGAGAACCCGGCGCCGCCGCGGCCGCGCAGCCCCGACTCGGTGATCGTCGCGATGAGCGCGTCGGGCTCGATGCCGGCGAGCACCCGCTCGAGCGCCTCGTATCCGCCCGCCGCCAGGTACTCGTCGATCGACTCGGGGTCGATGGTGCCGCAGTTGCGCAGCACGATGCGGTGCTGGCGGGCGAGGAACGCCTGGTCCGAGCCGCCCCCCCGGTCGGTCCACACCAGCCACTCGGCCACCGGACGCCCCTGCCCCACGTGCTCGTCGAGCACGCGATCAAGCCTGTCGGGGGTGACCCGGCCGTACAGGTGGCGGGCGCCGTCGCGGGTGCGCACCTCCACCAGCGGCTCCTGGTAGCACATGCCGATGCAGCCCGTGCGGACGACCTGGAGGCCGGGGCGGCCAGCCGCCTTCGCCTCGAGCGACCGGAACGTCTCCTCGGCGCCGGCCGCGATCCCGCAGGTCCCGAGACCGACCGTGAGGCGGGTCACGGCCGCTCCCCCTTCTGCCGCTTCTTCAGCACCTTGACCGCGTTCGTCGGGCTCAGGTTCCCGTAGGTGGCCTGATCGATCATCATCACGGGCGCCAGCGAGCAGCAGCCCAGGCACGACACCGTCTCGATGCTGTACTGGCCGTCGGCGGTGGTCTCGCCGGTCGGCGCACCGAGGTGCTTCTCGATCGCCTGCGACAGCTCGACGGCGCCGCTGACGTGGCAGGCGGTTCCATGGCAGACGCGCA
Organism: Vicinamibacterales bacterium; assembly: GCA_035348395.1. Lineage (GTDB taxonomy): Bacteria > Acidobacteriota > Vicinamibacteria > Vicinamibacterales > Fen-181 > JARKSS01. The sequence continues at coordinate 10,301 of DAOPQX010000027.1, forward strand.
GCAGGTGCTTGCCCACCGGCTTCAGCCTGAACTGCGCGTAGAAGGTGGCGACCCCGTAGATGTGGGCGAGCGGGATCCCCGTGCGGCGGTGGATCTCCACCAGCCGCTCGCGGCGCAGGTACCCGTCCTCCTGCTGCGCCCGCTGCAGCAGCGGGATGAGTGCCCCTTCCTCGCCCTCGTAGTGGTGGTTCCGCAGGTCGTAGCGCCGGTGCTGCTGCATCAGGACCCTTGTTGTGTGAGAGAGGGAGGCAGTTTACCCGGGGTCGGATCCCGAGTTCACCACATTTCTCACGCCGCAACCCCGGCAGTACCTCGAGTTGGTCTGACGCAAAGAAGCGGGGCGGCCTGGCGCCTCAGCGGTTGACCGGGGCCTGCGGCGCTGAACGCTTCTGCAGCTGCTCCAGGAGGCCCTTGAGCGCCTCGAGGCGCTGCCCCGCCTCTCCGAGGCGGCCCTCGGCGGTCAGCCGCTGGTACTCGGCCAGCTCGCGGGCGGCCCGATCGATCAACGCCTGCACCGACGGTGGAGTGGCCGGAGGTGCGGCATCTCCAGGCTCTGCCGTCGCGGCGGGTTCGGCGACGGGCGGGGCCTTGGTACCCGCGCCGAAGAGGCTGGTCATCGCCGCCTCGAGGGACGAACCGTAGCCGATCCGATCCTGCAGCGCCAGCACGACGAGCCGCAGCTGCGGCATCGGGCTCCGCTCGGCCTGCAGGTAGATCGGCTTCGCGTAGAGCAGCGCACGACCGATGGGAATCACCAGCAGGCTCCCCCGCCTCACGTTGGATCCCTGGCGGCTCCACAGTGTCAGCTGCTCGGACAGCTCGGGACTCTGGTCGATCCGGGCCTCCACCTGCAGCGGGCCGTCGACGAGCCGGCTCTTCGAGAAGTTGTAGACGCGGACCCGGCCGTAGTGCTCGCCATCGCTTCGCCCGGCCATCCACGCGATCATGTTGTTGCGGTTGGCGGGGGTGAACGGGAGGATCTCGACGAACTCGAGGGCGCTCTCGCCCGGCAGGCGCATCACGATGAAGTTCGGCTCGACGGGGCGCGCCGCCTGCTGCCGACCCTCGCCCGACACCACCTCGCTCGGCACGCTCCAGAGGTCCTCGCGGTTGTAGAAAACGTCCGGGTCCTCCATGTGGTACAGGCTGTAGGCCGCGGCCTGCACCTCCAGCAGCAGCTCGGGGTAACGCACGTGGGCGCGCAGGTGATCGGGCATCGCGCTCGCGTCGGCGAACAGCGTCGGGAAGAGGCCGCGGTACGCGGCGATGATCGGGTCGTCCGGCTCGAACACGTAATACGTCATCGTCCCGTCGTACGCGTCCACGACGACCTTCACGCTGTTCCGCAGGTAGTTCAGCGGCCGCCCCCCGAGGCGGTAGCGCCGGGCGTACGGGAATTGGGCCGACGAGGTGAAGCCGTCCATCATCCAGTACAGCCGCCCGTCGTCGCCGACGACGATGTACGGGTCGGAGTCGTAGATGAGAAACGGCGCCACGGCCCGCGCCCGCTCCCTGATGTTCCGCCGCATGAGCAGGCGGCTCTCGTTGGTGACGTCGTCGCTGAAGGGGAGCTTCGAGAGGTCGCCACGGTTGAACGCCAGCAGCAGCCGCCTCGTCAGCGAGTGGATCGGGATGCCGCCCTTGCCGTCGTAGGTGGTGTACGCGTTGGTCTCGCCCTGCGGGTAGTTGAACTCGCGCTGGCGCGTCCGGACGTAGACGTCGGTGTTGGTGATCTCACCGAAGTAGATTTCGGGACGGGTCACCGTGATCTCGGGCAGCCGGCTCTGCACGGGCATGTCCTGGAGCACCAGTTCGGGCAGCCCTTCCGGGGTGAACCCGTTCACCGTGTTCATGGTCACGCCGTAGCCGTGCGTGTAAATCAGCTTCTCGTTGATCCAGTTGCGGCTGCTCTCGGGCAGCTTCTCCAGGTTCATCTCCCGCGCCGTGACCATCATCTGGCGCACCTGGCCGCCGACGCGATACCGGTCGAGGTCGATGTCGGGGAAGTCGTAATAGGTCCGGATCTCCTGGATCTGCCGCAGCGTGTCCTGCAGCGGCCGCCAGTCCCACAGCCGGATGTTGTCGAGCGTCTCGCGGTTGCCGGCCAGGTCGAGGGCGTCCACGCTGGTCTCGGCCGGGAACGAGCGCTCCTCCATCTGGTCGAGCGCGAAGGCCATCCGCGTGAAACGGATGTTGTTGGAGATGTACGGGCGCTCCCGAACCAGCTGGTTCGGCTTCACCACGAAGCCGGCGACGTACCACGACGTGATCGACAGCACGACGTAGACCAGCACCGCCGGCGCCAGCGCGGCCGCCAGTCCCGCGGCGCGGCGGAAGCGAAGCCCGTTCACGATCGCGACGACCCCGCCGAGCACCAGCGCGGCCGACACCCAGAGCATCCCCGGGATGAGGATCGTCGCCTCGGTGTAGCCCACACCTGAGAACACCGTGTGGTCGTCGAACAGGCGCTCGAAGCGCGAAAGGTAGACGCGTCCCGCCATCACCAGCAGCAGCACGCCGAGCGTCAGCGAAACGTCCCGGTAGCCCACCCGGCCGTTCGGCAGCCCGAGCATCGTCCGGCTGGCCTCGCCCGACACGACGAAGGCGCCGAGCGACGCGAGGAGCGCCACGACCGCGACGGCGGTCAGCCACCCGAACGCGAGGTGAAGAACCGGGAGCGTGAACAGGTAGAACGGGATCGGCCGGCCGAGAATCGGATCGACGGTCGAGAACAGCCCGGAGGCGGCGGGGGCGTGCAGGTAGAGAGCCACCTCGTCCCAGCGCTGCACCACGGTCGAGGCGGCGACGAGCGCGACCAGCGCCGCCAGCACCCACGAGACGATGTTGACGACCGGCTCGAGCGAGAACCGCACCGGCTGGTTGTTGACGTAGAAAGTGCTTTGGGCAAGGTTGCGCGGGCGGACCAGGCGAAAGACACCGAACAACAGAAGGAAGGTGGCCAGCGCCACGCCCCAGAAGAGCGCGGTCTTGTACGTGATGGTGGTCCAGAAGACGTCGCCGTAGCCTAGCGAGTCGAACCACAGCTCTTCTACGTACCAGGAAATCAGGGTCCCCGCGCCGAGGAACAGCAGCAGGGCGAGCGCGGCAATTGCCACCCACGCCCGCCGGCCGCGCCGGCTCCCCACGAAGACGTCGTCACGATAACGGCCGGCGCGCGGGAACTCCATGCGTAGGTGTCCTTTCGCCGTCAGGCGGCCCGGCACGGGCCGGTTGCCGGACACCATGATACGACAGGCGCGGCGGGCGCCCCGGAGAGGGGTTGGTCTCACTTACAATGCCCGACGTGGGACCGGTGCGCCGCATCCTGCACGTCGACATGGACGCGTTCTACGCCTCGGTCGAGCAGCGCGATCGGCCCGAGCTGCGGGGCCGGCCGGTCGTCGTGGGCGGCCGGCCGGACGAGCGGGGCGTGGTGGCGGCGGCCAGCTACGAGGCGAGGAAGTTCGGCATCCACTCGGCGCTGCCCATGGCGAGGGCCGTGCGCCTCTGCCCCGGCGTCGTGATCGTCCACCCCGATTTCGCGAAGTACCGGGCCGTCTCCGGGCAGGTCTTCGAGATCTTCCGTTCGGTCACCCCGCTGGTCGAACCGCTGTCGCTCGACGAGGCTTACCTGGACGTGACATCCAACGCCTGGGGCGAACCCCTCGGCGTAGACGTCGCGCGCCGAATCAAGGCGCTCATCTTCGAGCGCACGGGGCTGACGGCCTCGGCCGGGGTGGCGCCGAACAAGTTCCTGGCGAAGATCGCCTCGGGGTGGAAGAAGCCGGACGGCCTCACGGTGATCGGCCCCTCGCGGGTCGAGTCGTTCCTGCAGGGGCTGACGGTGGATGCCCTCTGGGGTGTCGGGCCCGTCACCGCCCGAAGACTGCACGACGCCGGGATCAGGACGGTCATGGACGTGCGGGCGGCGGGCGAGACGCGCCTGCACGAGGCGGTCGGAAGCCTGGCGGGATGGCTCGTGCAGCTGGCGCGCGGCGAGGACGACCGCGAAGTCGAGCCCGAGCGTCCTGCCAAGTCGTCGGGGACCGAGAACACGTACGCGCAGGACCTCCGCGACATCGATCGAATCCGCGCCGAAGTGACGTCGATGGCGCGCGAGGGGGCCGCCTGGCTGCTCCGGCACGAGCTGTACGCACGCACGGTCACCATCAAGGTCCGCTACGGCGACTTCCAGACGGTGACGCGGAGCCACAGCGCACGTCCGGCCACCCGCGATGCCGATGCGATCGCGGCCCGTGCCGTGGAGCTGCTCGCGAGAACGGAGGCCGGGAAGCGGCCGGTGCGGCTGCTGGGGGTCAGCGTCCACAACTTCAGCGAGACGCCGGGCGAAGCACCGCCGGCGCGCCGGCGCCCGCTGCCCTTGTTCGACCCCTTCGACGGCTAGGATTGGAGGACACGGGATGGACCAGACGAGGGCGGCCGCGTACCGCGAGGCCGCCGCCGCGAATCGGCGCGAGCGCGACGGGTGGAGCCGTCGGTCGCGCCGCATCGCCGTCGCACGGGTGGCGGTGTTCCTCTCGGCCTCGGCGCTCACGTTGTGGGCACTCCAGGGCCGCGGCGAGTGGTCGGCGCCGGCCCTCGCCACCGGTGCGTTGGGCTTCCTCGGCTTCTTCGCCCTCGTCGTCTGGCACAGCCGCGTGGAGTCCGCCGAGCGGCGGGCCTCGGCGTTCGCGCAAACCAACGAGGAGGCCGCGCTCCGCATCGAGCGGCAGTGGAGCGCACTTCCCCCGCCCCGCCCGTCGCCCGCCGATGCGGCACACCCCTACGCGGACGACCTCGACCTGTTCGGCCGTGCCTCGCTGTTCAGCTTGCTCGGATCGGCCGGGACCGAGGCCGGCAGGCAGGCGCTCGCCCGCTGGCTCCTCCATCCTGCGCGACCCGAGGAGATCCGCGAGCGCCAGCAGGCGGTGCGTGAACTGGCCGGCCGCGAAGCCTGGCGTGAGGCGCTGGCCGCGACGGCACGGATGGTGGAGGCCAATCCCCACGAACTGGACGTGTTCCTGGAGTGGGCAACCTCCTCCCCGTGGCTCACGCCGAAGCGTTGGCTGCTCTGGACCGCGCGGGCCGCCACCGCCACCACGCTGCCGCTGGCGGCTCTTCACGCGTCCGGTGCCATCGGTTCCCCGTACTGGCTGGCGCCGTTGCTGGTGTCGCTCATCCTGATGGCCGTGTACGAGCGGCGGATCCACCAGACCTTCTCGCAGGCGTTCTCGCGTGAGCGGCTCTTCCACGAGCACGCCGCGCTGTTCGAGCACCTTGCCGGGGCGGAGTACGCCGCGCCGCTCCTGCGCGGGCTCGCCGACCGGCTGCAGGCGTCGGGGCTGACCGCGCCGCGGGAGATGGCGGCGCTCGGACGCGTGATGCGTCTCGCCGACTTGCGATTCCAGGCGCTCTTCCACTTCCCGATCAACGCCCTGACGCTCTGGGACGTGCACGTGCTGGCGGCGCTCGAGCGATGGCAGGCCCGCGCCGGGGTCCACCTGCCCCGCTGGTTCGCGGCGCTCGGCGAGTTCGAGGCCCTTTCGGCGCTGGCGTGGCTGGCGCACGACCACCCGGCCTGGGCGTTCCCCGAGGTCCACGAGAGCGCGAACCGGCTCGAAGGCGTGGACCTCGGTCACCCCTTGCTGCCCGACGGGCGGCGCGTCGGCAACGACGTGACCGTCGGCCCTCCAGGACAGTGCCTGCTCGTCACGGGCTCAAACATGTCGGGCAAGAGCACGCTCCTGCGCGCGATCGGCGTCAACGTCGTCCTCGCGCAGGCCGGCGGCCCGGTGTGCGCGCGCCGGCTCGCCATGCCGCCGCTCTCGCCGTTCACCAGCATGCGGGTGCAGGACTCCCTCGAGGAGGGGGTTTCGTACTTCATGGCCGCACTGCGGCGGTTGAAGCTTCTCGTGTCGGAAGCCGAGCGGGTACCGGGCGACGGGCCGATGCTCCTCTACCTGCTCGACGAGATCCTGCAGGGCACCAACACCGCCGAGCGCCAGGTGGCGGTCCGGCGCATCATGGCCCACCTGCTCGAGCTGCCGGCGATCGGGGCCATCACCACGCACGACCTCGAGCTGGCCAGCGCGCCCGAACTGGCCGGCCGATGCCGGGCGGTGCATTTCAGCGAGGGGGTGTCGGCGGCAGGGGAAGGCGTCAGGCTGTCGTTCGACTACACGCTTCGGCCGGGTGTCGCCACCTCACGAAACGCCTTGAAGCTCCTGCAACTGGTGGGGCTCGGCGAGCCCGGGACGCGGGAGACGTAGAACGCAGGATGTAGAACGCAGGATCACTCGCCATTCTTCGCTGCCGCGGCCCGGTTCAGCTCCAGTACCGCGAGCACGCCGCCGAGCTGGCCCGCCGAGGCCTCGTAGCCGAGTACGGCGGCCACGCGCGTGCCATCCAGCAGGCACGCGTTGTCCGAGACGAACACCCGGGGCGTGCGGAAAACGCGCGAGCGGAACCAGGCGTGGTCGCGGTGCCCGCGTTCGTTGAAGAACGTCAGCCGCCGCGGCTCGCTCCCGTCGCGGTTCATGACCCAGAGTTCGGTGCGGACGTCGCGACGCCAGTTGAGCCCGTCCACCGAACGGAACTTCACGTTGAGGTCGCGGGACGACGACCAGACGACCTGGCGCCCATCGGCCGAGTAGTGGGCGTGGTGATCCCAGTCGGCCGTCTGCGTGAGCGGCCGCAGGCGCTCGGCCGCCAGGTCGTACTCGTAGATGTCGAGGCTCTCGAGCCCCATGCCCCCGGCGGGGCTTGCGGTGATCAGCAGCCGCCGCCCATCCTTCGACCAGTCGTCAACCTGGTAGAAGCCGTCGTGCGGCGCCGGCGCCAGCACGCGTATGTTGCGCAGGGTGGGTGTGGAGTCGGCGATCTCGAGGTCGGCCAGGTAGATTGCCCAGCGGCCCCACTCGTAGCCCTTCGCGTTGGCCTCCTCACTTTCCTGGTCGGGCTTCACCGTCTTGTCGGCGACGTTCTCGACGGGATCGGCATCCACGGGACCGGCCCAGGCAATCTGCTTCCCGTCCGGGGCGACGATCGGGGCCAGCACCCCGCGCGGATCCTTGTAGTCGGTCGCAAAGGTGGTCAGCGGGAACGCCCTGGCGCCGCCCACCGCCACGGCCCACAAATTGGTGTTGAGGGCCGTTGCCGGCTCCGCCATCCGGTCGGCCTTGCGCGTGCGCACGTCGTCGTTCTCGGCGGAGAAGAACAGCCACTCGCCATCGGGATGCCAGATTGGGGCGCCGCGGTGCTTGGTTGGCGTGGGCAGCTCGCAGGTGATGCAGGCCTTCTCACGTCCGCTCGGCCGCGTGGTCCAGACGTCGAGGTACCAGTCGCGCGGATCGCGGCGCGCGTAGGCGAGCCGCGTGCCGTCGGCGGAGAGGTCGACGTCGGTCACCCACTCGTCGAGCAGCGCAATCCCGAGTTCGCGGTAGATGCGAGGAAACCGGGGCTGTGAAGCAGGCGCGGCGTCAAGCGCCGCGACGACGATGGTCAGGGCGAGCGCCGCGCCAATCGCGGCGAGGGTCCTCATGGCGCCCATACCATGCCACAAAGAGTTGGCCTGCGCCACCTGCCGCGAACCCGCTCGCCGGAAACCCGCCGAGAATCCGGCAGCACTGGCGGCGGTTCGCAAGCCGCGCCCCGGCACCACCGCGCGTGGTGGGTCCGAACACGCGGAAGACAACGTGTTTCTCGAGGCGCTCCCCTGGCACCGGCCTTGCGTCTTAGAATGGCGTTGCCTGGTTCGCCGCCCGCAATCAGGCGCCTGCGGATGGGGGCCCGCAGGTGCGGGGTTCGGGCGGCGGGCCCGGTTCCTTTCCTTCCCTCTGCGTCCCTTACTCCAGCTTCTTCTCCGGTCTCGTCCCATACGCGCGGTGCAGCGCCTCGATGTGCGCGGGCGTCGTCCCGCAGCAGCCTCCAAGGATCGCCGCTCCGTGCTCGACCACGGGCGCCATGCCCTCCGCGAAGGCCTCGGGTGCCAGGCGGTACACCGCCGCTCCGTCGACCAGCTCGGGCCGGCCCGCGTTGGCCTGGATCATCACGGGAAGGGACGCCGCCGCCTTGTAGGCGCGCACGACCGTCACGAAGCTGGCCGGCTGCATGTGCGTCCCGCAATTGGCGCCCAGGATGTCGGCGCCCGCGGCCGCAAGCTCGCGGGCGGCCTGTTCGGGCGACACCCCCATCATCGTCCGCACGCTGCCGTTGGGCAGCTCGTCGAAGGCCATCGACGCAGCGACGAGCGGAGCGCCGGCCGCGCGGGCTGCCTTCACGGCGGCGACAGCTTCCTCGATGGCGCTCATCGTCTCGACGATGACGCCCTCTGCGCCGCCCTCG
>DAOPQX010000028.1:0-18507 GCA_035348395.1 Vicinamibacterales bacterium
CATCGAGGCTGGAGAGCCCAGCCCCCCGGCGCCGACGCAGAGCACGCGCGCCGCCTTCAACTTCCGCTGCCCCTCCAGTCCCACCTCGGGCAGCAGCAGGTGACGGCTGTAGCGGTGAAGCTCGTCGCGCGACAGCTCGGGAAGCATATCGCCGATTCTACCCCTCGCCCGCCGCCCCTTTCGAGGCGCCCGCCGGCGCCACCCCCGGCAGCAGGTCGAGCAGCCGCATGGGTTGATCGGCGAGCGCGTCGGCGCCGGCCCGCCGGAGCGCCGAGGGCTCGAAGGGCCCCCACAGTGCGCCGATCGCGCGCATGCCGGCCGTGAGCGCCGCGGTCATGTCGTGCACGCTGTCGCCGACGTACACGGCCTGGCCCGGCGACACCCCCGCCTTCGACGCCGCCGCGAGCAGCGGTTCGGGGTGGGGCTTGTGCATCGCCGTGTCGTCGTGGAAGACGAAGGTCTCGAGCAGCTCGCCGAGGCCGTAACGCTCGAAGGTGAGGCGGGCGGCCCACTCGACCTTGCTCGTCACGAGCCCGAGGCGGTAGCCGCGGCCGCGCAGGCCTGTCAGCATGTCGCGCACGCCGGGATACGGCTGGATGAGGACGTCTATCTTCTCGCGCTGGAACTCGCGGTAGGTGGCGACCATCGCCTCGGTCATCGCATACGGATCCGTCGCGCCGGCGGCCACCGCATAGTCGCGCAGGATCGCGTGCAGAGACCGGCCCAGGTTCCCGATGATGACGTCGCGCGGAGGGTCGAAGCCGGGCAGGTGCACGCCGAGCGTGTGGCGGTACGACTCGAAGATCAGCGGGATGGTGTTGACCAGCGTCCCGTCGAGGTCGAAGAAAACGGCGGTCACGCCGGGAAACGGTTTCCCTGCCGCCAAAGCTGAACGGGCGGGCTCCATCCGGGTAGCATATACGGAACCGCGAGGAGGGGGCATGCGGATCGAGCCGTTCGAGATGGAGCGGATGCAATCGACCTGGGAGAACCAGGTCGAGATCAACCTGTCGGAGAGCGGCGTTCACCCGCTGACGATCGACGAGCTCGTGGGCGAGGGCGGCGAGCGCGACGACCTGCTTCGCCTGTCGCTCGGCTACCCGCAGACCAACGGGACGCCGGCCCTGCGCGAGGCGATCGCCGCGCTCTATCCCGGCGCGACCGCGGCGCACGTCGAGGTGACCAACGGGGGCGCCGAGGCGAACTTCATCTCCCTGCTGACGCTGCTCGACGAAGGCGACGAGATGGTGATGCTCTCGCCGAACTACATGCAGGTCTGGGGGCTGGCTCGCACGCTGGGACGGCCGGTGCACCGCTGGTGGCTGCGCGAGGACGGCCGGCGCTGGCGGCCCGATCTCGACGAACTGGGCTGCCTGGTGAACGAGCGCACCAGGCTGATCGCGATCTGCAACCCCGACAACCCGACCGGCGCCCGCCTCCAGGGTGCCGAGTTGGACGCGATCTGCGAGATCGCCGCGCGGCGGGGGACGTGGGTGTTGTCGGACGAAATCTACCGGGGCGCCGAGCTGGACGGGCAGGAGACGCCTTCGATCTGGGGCCGCTACGAGCGCGCCGTGGTGACCAGCGGCCTCTCGAAGGCCTGCAGCCTCCCGGGCCTGCGAATCGGCTGGATCGTGGGGCCCGAAACCTTCGTCGCCTCGACGTGGGCCACCCACGACTACACGACGATCGCCCCGGGGGCGGTCAACGACTTCCTGGCCACCATCGCGCTGCGGCCCGACCGGCGCGCGGCCATCCTGGCGCGAACCCGCCGGATCCTGCGCGCGAACTGGGCGACCGTCGAATCGTGGTTCTCGGCGCACCAGAAACTGTTCTCGTTCGCTCCGCCCGAGGCGGGTGCCATCGTGATGGCCCGCTACCACCGCCCGGTCAACTCGACCGAACTCACCACGAGGCTGCGCGAGGAGAAGGGAGTGCTCATCGTCCCGGGCGACCAGTTCGGCATGGACGGCTACCTGCGCATCGGCTTCGGCGGCGATCCGGCGCAGCTCGCGGAAGGGCTCGCCCGCTTGAGAGAGCTGCTGGCGTGACCGCCGACCTCGTCCTCGTCGGATTCGGCAACGTCGGCCGGCGGTTCGTCCGGCTGCTCGACGAGCGCCGCGCCGAGCTTCGCGACCGCCACTCGCTCGAGTGGCGTGTCGTCGGCATCTGCACCAGGCGCCACGGCCGCGCACGCAATCCCGCGGGCCTCGACGCCCTCGCAGCGGCCGCGGCGGTCGAACGCGGTGAAAGCCTGGGCGAGGGCCCGGGCGGAGACGCGAACGGCGACGGGGCCGCGTTCATCCGAAGCGCCGCCGGCGACTGGCGGCGCTCGGGCTCCGCCAACCCGCTCGTCGTGGTGGAGACGACCGTGCTCGACGTGCGATCGGGCCGGCCCGCCATCGATCACGTTCGCGCCGCCCTCGAGGCCGGCGCCCACGTCGTCACGGCCAACAAGGGGCCGGTGGCCTTCGCCTACGACGAGCTGAAGGAGCTGGCGGCGTCAGCCGGCCGGCTGTTCCTCTTCGAGGGGGCCGTCATGGACGGCATCCCCGTCTTCAACCTCGCCGCTCGCACGCTGCCGGCCGTGCGCGTCTCGGGCTTCAGGGGCGTGGTGAACAGCACGACGAACTACATCATCTCGGCAATGGAGGACGGCCGGGAATTCGGCGACGCGCTGGCCGAGATGCAGGCCGCGGGGATCGCAGAGGCCGACGCCTCGCTCGACGTGGACGGGTGGGATGCCGCGGCCAAAGCGGCCGCCCTGGCCAACGTGCTGCTCGGCGCGCGGACGTCACCCCTCGAGGTGGAGCGGACGGGGATTGCCGCCCTCGAGGGGCCGGCGGTCCGCGACGTGGTCGCGCGCGGGATGCGCCTGAAGCTGGTCGCGCGCGGGCGCCGCCACGCCACCGGAGGCCTGCGCGTCTCGGTGGCACCCGAGGAACTGCCCGCCGGCGACCTGCTCGCGGGCCTCAAGGGGCAACAGAACGCCATCGTCCTCGAGACCGACCTTCTCGAGGACGTCGCGATCGTCCAGCTGGGCGGGGGACTGACGCAGACCGCCTACGCCCTGGTCAGCGACCTGGTCGCTCTGCGCAATGCGCTGCCAGCGCTTCCTTGAGCTTCTTCTCGTCGAACCCGCGGATCGCGTAGTCGCCGATGAGCGTGAACGGGATGCTCATCACGCCGAGCCGAGCGAGGTCGTCGAACGCGCCCGGGTCCTCGTCGATGTTCCGGACAATGAAGGTCGCACCGGCTCGTGAAAGAAACTCTTTCACCCGCTCGCACGACCGTCAATGCCCGCCGGAATAGACGATGATGTCGGTCTCAGCCATCCTTGCCCCTGTGTAGACTATTGTACCGCCATGGAGACATCCGACATCCGCCGGCGCCTGCGCACCGCCTTCGAACAGCACCGCAAGGAAGCGGCCGAGCGCCGCGCCCGGGCCGACGAGGCGGCGATCGCTTACCAGGGCTTCCTGCGCGACATCGCCGTGCCGGTCTTCCGCATGGTGGCCAACGTGTCGAAGGCCGAGGGACACCCCTTCACCGTCTACTCGCCGGCCGACGGCGTGCGCCTGGTCTCCGAGCGTAACGAGCGCGACTTCGCCGAGCTGTGGCTGGACGCCTCGCTCGATCCGCCGCGCGTGGCGACCCGGGTGAACAAGCAGGTGGGACGCGACCTGGTGTCGAGGGAGGGGCTGCTGAGGGGCGAGGCGCCGATCCCGGGTCTCACCGACGAGGACGTCCTCGCGTTCCTGCTTCGCGAGGTCGTCGAGCTGTCGGAGCGGTAGGTCTTCCGCGCGGGCGGGGCTGAAGCCCCGCTCCCACGGCACATCCGCGGATCAGGCCAGGCGCTCGAGAAACGAGGTGTCCAGGCCCTCGCGCCTCAGCACCGCCACGAACGCCTGGCGCTCGTAGGCCTTGCGGTAAGCCTCCCTCGCGTCCACCACCCCGCTCTGCACGAAGGCGGCAAGCGCGTCGTTGAGCGGCGCCATCCCGTGCTTGCGCCCGCCTTCGAGGGCCAGCGGCAGCTGGTCCACCCGCCCCTCGGCGATCAGGTTGGCGATGGCGGGCGTGTTGAGCAGCACCTCGCGCGCGGCCACGCGGCCGCCGCTCGACTTGTGCAGCAGCACCTGCGCCACCACGCACCGCAGCCCTTCGGCCAGCGTGAGGCGCACCTGCTCGCGGCGGTCGGGCGCCGCCTGGTCGATCAGCCGCACCAGCGCCGCCGTGGCCGTGTGCGCCGGCATCGCGGCGATGACCAGGTGCCCGGCGGCCACCGCGTCAACCGCGATGCCCATCACCTCGGGCGAGCGCAGGTCGTCGATCACCAGGACGTCGGGGTTCTCGCGCAGCGCGCTCCGCGTCATCACCGCCACCTTGCCGGCGTCTCCCCGCACCTCGCGCTGGCTGACGAGGCAGCCGCGCCCTTCGTGTGCGAACTGGATCTGGCTCTCGATGGTGATGACGTAGTCGCTGCGCGCCTCGTTGACCAGGTCGACGAAGGCCGAGACGAGCGTCGACTTCCCGCTCGCCCGCGGGCCGGCCACCAGGATCAGCCCCTCGGGCTCGGCCGCCAGCGCCTGGATCTCGCGCGAGAGCCCAAGCTGGTCGGCCGACGCGGGCCTGGCGGAGATGATCCGGAAGATGCCGCCCGGGCCGCGATGGTCGCGGAAGCTCTGGCACCGGATGCGGCCCACCTCGGCCACCTCCGACATCCACTCGGTGCCCTCGCCGTTCTCGAGCGCCTCGCGGCTTCGTTCGGGCGCCAGGTCGAGCAGCAGCGACTCGACCTCGACGGCTGTCAGCGCCCGCTCGCCTTCCAGCGTCGCAATCTCGCCGTCCACGCGCACGGCGGGCCGGGACTGCGACATCAGGTACAGGGTATTGGCCCCGCGGGCCGCCGCCAGCCGCAGCAGCCGATCGATCCCCGCGAGCCGCGGCGAAGCCGAGACGCGCGGCGCCTCGGGTCGCAGCGGGCTGCGCGCTAGGGGCAGAACGACCGCGGGAATGGACTCGACCACTGGCGCCGGCTGACGCTCCACCTTCTCCTCCAACCCCTCGGGGCGCGCTGCAGCAGATTCCTCGATCGGTTCGGGCGCGGATGCAGGCTCGGCCGGCTTCTCGAAGGCGTCGAACAGCGGTTCCGGCGCGGGAGCAGGCTCGGGCGCGGGCACTTCGGGCGAGGCGGCAACCGGCTCGGGCACGGCCTCTGTGGCCTCGGCTGCGACGGCAGCCCCTCTGGAGGCGAGGGCACCGACCGCTGGCGATACGGCGGCCGGCGCCGGTTGGATGACTTCCTCCGGCACGGTCTCGACAGCGGCGGGCTCGGGCTCGACCTCCGCAGCCTCCTCGCCTGCCCCCGGAGCTTCCTCTCCTGGCGCCGCTGCCTCGCTCGGTGCCGCAGCCTCGGGCGGGGGTTGGGCAGAGGCCTCGTTCGAGGCCGCGACCGCCGGGGCCGCTGTCGGGGCTGGCTCCTCCGAAGCCCGAGCCTCGGGCTGCGGAACGGGCGGCACGGCCACGGCAGTCGGCACCACAACGGCGGGCGCAGCCGGCTTCCGGTGACGGCGCACCTCGATCCAGATGTCGTCGCCCCCCCGGGCGGCAACCACCGTAAAACGGTCCCTCGTGCCGCTCACGCCGCGGGGCAGCTCGTGCTCGATGGCCCCCAGCTCGTCGAGCGCCGCGCGCCCCTCTGCCGGCAGCAGCTGGCCGAGCATGCCGGCAACGGCGTCGAGCGTCAGCGGGCGCGACGACAGCTCGACGGGACCCGCCGGCGCGACCACGTACGGCCTCTCGCCGACGTGCATCACCAGCGCGTCACCATCAGCCCGGACGATGGCGGTCAAGAGCGAACCGACCACGTCTGCCTCTGCCTCCTCCTCAATGCTCTTCAATCGTGTCGGCCGAAAGGAGTTACCTCAATAGACCTGGCGGGTCCAGGCTGGACCTGGTACACCCTGACCAGCTCCACCAGCTTGTAGCCGCGGGTCTGGTAGGGCTGCACGATCCGCTCGGTGCGGAGGTACTGGAGCATCCCCTCGTCGGAGTAGTCGGGGGCGCCGACGCCCTCGGCCGCCGCGAGGCGGGCTTCGAGGCCGGCCAGCGTGAGGCGGGGTTCGTGGACGAGCCGGGTCAAGGGAAGGCCGGGCCAGCGCCGCACCCGGCGGGGCGTGGTTGCGAAGGTCACGAAGACCTCGTTGGCGAGGAACTGGTAGCCGGCGCCGCTGCTGCTCGCGGGGGCGTCCTCCACCTTGACCGCGACCACCTCCTCGAGGGTCTCGAGCACCGCCAGGAGGCGCGTCGTGAAGTCGCCGTCGCCCGACCACCCCGAGGTGTCGAGGGTCATAGGAGATAGGGGCTAGGGGCTAGGGGCTAAGAGCTAGGGGCTAGGAGCTAGGGGCTAGGGGCTAGGAGCTAGGGGCTAGGGGCTGAGGAACCAGGCCGCCTCTTCCCTCTTGGCTGCTCCCGTTTCAGGATCTCCACGGTTCCGTTGTTCTCCAGCGCCTCGATTGCCGCCACCACCTGCTCGAGGTCCACGTCGGGAGCGTCGGGCGAGAGGACGTAGGCGAACTTCTGATCATCGCTGCCCACCACGAGGTTGCCGCATTCGGCCCGCACCGCCCGGTAGATCTCGAGGATCGACCGCTTGCCGTCGATGAAGTTCGCCACCTCGCTCCGCGCAATGCCCGGCATCCGGCCCATCGGGGCCGCCGGCCGGCCGGCGCCGCGCTGTCCAGTGCCAGGTGACGGTGCCCGGCGCTGCGCCTCGCTCGAGTAGACCGGGAAGAGCCTCCGGGGCACGAGGAGGTCGCACTCGCGCTCCCTGGCGCCAGGAGCGGCCTGGGGGACGGCGGCAATACCCCGGGCAGCCGCGCGCTCCCGGTACTTCCCCTCGAGCAGCCGCGCGTTCAAGTCGCGAGCCGCCTGGAGGGAGCCGACCAGCCTCCTGACGGCCCCTCCCACCTCGGCGTCCCGTGCCAGCGCCAGCACCGACTCCACGCCGCCCTGCGCGCGTTGGAAGGCGCCGGCCACCTTCAATTGGGCGGCCTCGTGCTGCCGTGCGAGTTTCTCGCCATCCCCTGCCATGAGGCCGGCTGCCTGCCGCGCCACCTCGGCAATCCACGCCTGACCGTTCGCTGCGGCCTCCCAAGCGAGGTCCCGCGCCTCGGCCGGGCCGGCCGTGGAGAGGTAGTACATGGCCGCGGCCGCCATGAAGGCGACCCGCTTCATCTCGGTCGGGTCGGCGTGCTCGGCACGGTCGCCGCTGCTGTGGTAGAAGCTGTCGTTCCAGTAGTTGAACTGCATGGCGGGGATGCCGCCGTTGTTGAAGACCGAGTGGTCGCTGCCCGAGGTGATCGCGGCAACCGGCGTGAGGCGGTAGTTGAAGGTGGCATTCGCCCCCTGGGGCGAGCGAATGTTGGTCTGGTCGACGTAGCGCAGCAGGCTTGCGATCAGGTCGTTGAGGTAGCTGGGTCTCGAGTCGGGGGTCAGCTTCACGCGGAGGTAGGCGTCGGTGGTCTTCGGGTTGGCGCCCGTCATGTCGAAGTTCAGCGCCGCGTGGAGCCGCTCCTGCAGCTCGGGGTGCTTGAACATGTACTGCGTCGTCCCCGAGATCTCGGGGGCCCATAGGAAGCGGATCGTGCGGCGCGGGCGGGGCAGCACGCCGTCCCTGATCAGTCGCGCGAGCGTCCTCCCGACCTCGAGGGTGGTACCGACCCCGGTGCAGTTGTCGTTCGCGCCCGGCGTCGCGATCGTCTCGAACGCGTGGGCGACGAGGATCAGCTCGCCCGCGGCCGGGTCGCTGCCCGGGATCGCCGCCGAGACGACGTTCTGGCGGCCGGGGTAGGTGCGCGAGCGGACGTGCGCGCGCAGCACCACCTTCTGGCCGCGCTCGACGAGGTTTCGCAGCTCGAGGAACTGCCGCAGCGAGAGCTGGAAGCCGAAGCCGGCACGATCGGTCGCGGCGTACACGCTCGACCAGCCCACCTGGTCGAGCGAGTAGCTGGCTGGCTCGCCCTCGAGGGCCGTCGTCGCGGTGCCGAGCGCCCCTGCGGCCCCCCGCTGGTTCACCGCGGCCCCGAACACGCCTCCGACCGGCCCCGCTCCGAGCACGATCTTCCCGGCCACGTCCTTGCCCTCGTAGTCAGCCTGCCGGCCGGCCCCCACGTACACCAGCTCGGCCTCGACATCCGAGGTGCGGCTGCCGATCGCGAGCGAAGCGGGAACGGTCGTGATGCTCGCGATCTTCTTCCGCTCGGGCTGCACCATCCAGAGGTCACCCTCCTCGGCGTCCCACGTGTCACGCCCCGGGAAGAGGTCGACCTGGACGTCCGACAGGCCGGCCTCGGCCGCCCTGTCGCGAATGTAGGTGGTTTCGAAGAACAGGTCCGTGTACTCCGAAGCCTGGCGGTCGCGGTTGGCGGCGAGCATCTGGACGTGCAGGTGCGCACGCTCGCCCGACACCTCGCCGAGGATCGGGTCGCGGATCGCGGGCGGCACCAGGCAGCGGTCGGGCGGCGCCTGGGCGAGGAGCGCGAGGCCGGCGAGGGTGAAGACGAAGAGGGAGACGAAGGCGAAACGTGGACGCATACGGGAAATCACCTATTGATCCGGCCTTCCGCTTCCGGCGCCGTGCGGCTCAGCGCCCGAGGCCCTTCAGCAGCGCGAGCGCCTTCTCGGCGGCACTCTTCTCGAAGGCAGCCAGCTCGGCGGCCGACGGGTTCTTCGCGATCAGCCGGCTCACCTGGTCGAGCGTCTCGCGCTCGGCTTCGAGAACGGCTGGAAGCCAGCCCGTCCCGGACGCATTGTCGAGGCGCGCGAGGTCGGCGTACTCACGCCGCTCGCGCGTCTTCAGCGGGCGCAGCACGTCCTTCAGCCGGAACGCCTCGGTGGTCAGCGCCGCCTCCTTCCCCTCCCAGAGCGGCGCGGGGGGCGCGCCGGCGGCCACCCACAGCGGCACGGCGACCCCGGTCACCGGCTCGCCCAGGATCACCCACATGGTGGCGAGTCGTGGATCCTGCCCTGGCTTCACGCCGTGGACGACCAGGACGCTGGCGGTGCTGTTGCGGTTGATCGTGTGGTTGGTGTGAACCCAGTACGGCCGGTCGGCGGGAAACTGCTTCCACTCCTCGCGCGCAAGGTTGGCGAGCAGCGGGTGGCCGAGGTCGCGCGCCAGCGTCTGCAGCACGAAGGCAGGGGTGAACGAGCGTGGAGGTGCCGCCTCGAGCAGCGCGGTCTCGCGGTCGAAGCGAAGGTAGCCGGCCCCCTGGTCCTGCGCGCCGGTGCGCGAGAAGTTGGTGTTGGCCATGTAGCCCTGGGGCGACGAGGTCGCGTCGAGCCGCTTGAACCCGTGGTTGTGGACCTCGAAGATCGACGCCCCGCCCTTCGCATCGATCACCAGGAAGTTGGCCTGCGCGCCGAGGTCGGGGCCCAGGTTGGCCGCGAAGTACCGCTCTGCGTCGTCCACCCTCGCGCAGGTGCGCAGCACGTCGGCCATCACGATCCCCTCGAGGTCTGCCTGCTCGCCGCCTCGCTGCGGCAGGTTGTAGGCAACCGAGTTGGCGATGGCGAGGCCGGCCGAGTTGAGCCCTCCCCAGACCATCCGGCCGTCGGGATCGTCGGCGTTGACCACGCCCAGATAGCTGTACGGCTTGTCGTTGACGAAGACGACCTTGTTCGACAGCGTGTCGGTGTCGCGGTTCTTCCAGAGGATGGGGCGCCCATCCGGGGTCGAGGAGGCAGAGAAGATGGCGGTCGTGCACTCCTGCACGCCGCGATCCGCCAGCGGGACCGCGACGGCCAGCAACAGGAGGCCGAGGATGATGGCGAGGCAGCGGGACATCTTCATGAGCGCGGATTGTAACCCGGTGAGGGGCTGGAGGCGCCCGCAGGGTGCGTGCGAACATCCCGCGCAGGGCGGGGCGGGGCGGGTTTTACAAGAGCGTGCAGAGGTCGTGTGGGCGCACGGCCATCAGCTCGCCTCCTCGCAGGCGCGTCTCGTCGAAGGTCACCTGTCCGAAGCCGTACCGCGCAATGCAGGCAGCGGTCCCGGCGGCGTGCGCGGTCAGCAGGTCGATCGTCGAGTCGCCGACGAGCACCGTCTCGCCCGGCGGAACGCCTGCGGCCGCGGAGAGGTGCAGCAGGCCGGCGGGGGCCGGCTTGCGGGGGAAGGGGCCGTCGCCTCCGACGACCTCGGCGAAGAACGGCCTCAGGCCGAGCGCGTCGAGCAGCTTCAGGCTCGCCTCGGTCGGCTTGTTGGTCAGCACCGCGAGGCGTGCGCGGCGGCCGAGCACGCCGAGCGCCTCGGGGATCCCCTCGTAGGGCCTGGTCTCGCCGGGGAGGAGGCCGTCGTAGATCTCGAGGAAGCGGGAAAGCGCGTCGGCCCCGTCGCCCTCGAGATTGGCTGCGGCCATGGCCCGCTCCACGAGCAGCCGCGCGCCCTCCCCCACCATCCCCGCCACCGCCCGCCTCGACAGCGGCCCGGCCCCACGCTCGGCGAGCATCGCGTTGACGGCGGCGGCAAGGTCGCCAATCGAGTCGATCAGGGTGCCGTCGAGATCGAAGACCACCAGCCCGAATCGTGGCATCGCGTCAACCGGCCTGGTAGGTGGCGTAGGCGTTGGGCGTCTCCCAGACGCGCACGCCCACCACGTCGAACCCCTGTTCCCGGGTATAGTTGAAGATCAGCTGGGCGATCAGTTCGACGGTGGGGTTCGAGTCGACCAGGAACATCGGCTCGCCAAGCTGGCGCAGCGGCTCGACCAGCGGGTCGTCGCGGCGCAGGATCATCTTGTGATCCAGCTCGCGGTCGATCCACCCCTTCACCGTGCGCTTGATGTCGCCGAAATCGGCGACCATGTTGCGGGGGTCGAGCGAGGCGGTGCGCACCTCGATCTCCGCGACGGCGTTGTGGCCGTGGGGGTGCTTGCAGACCCCGTCGTAATCGAGCAGACGGTGGCCGTAGCAGAACTCGATACGCTTGGTGACGGAGTACATGGGGGAATTGTACAAACGGAGAAGGGAAAACGGAAAACCGGGAGCGGCAGACGAGGAACGGGGCGTTCATGAACGCGATAGCGGTCCTGTGCTCCGGCGGGCTCGATAGCGCCGTACTGCTGGCCCGCGAGGCCCGCGAGCGCCCGGTACTCCCCCTCTACGTCCGGTCGGGCCTTGCCTGGGAGGCCGAGGAGCGGCGCGCGCTCGAGCACTTCCTGGCCTCGCTCGCCTCCTCGGCGGCCGTCCTGCCGCTGGCGACCGTGCAGGTGGACGTCCAGGACCTCTACCCGGGCTCGCACTGGGCCCTTCGCGGCACGCCGCCCGCCTACGACACCCCGGACGAGGACGTGTACCTTCCCGGGCGGAACCTGCTGCTGCTGTCGAAGGCCGCGGTGCTGTGCGCGCTGCGAGGCATCAACCGGATCGCGGTCGGGCCGCTGGCCGGCAACCCGTTCCCCGACGCGACGCCGGCCTTCTTCGAGTCGATCGGCCGGGCGGCCTCGCTCGGCCTCGACCACGAGATCGAGGTCGTCGCCCCCTTCTCCCGGATGCGCAAGGAAGACGTGATCAGGCTGGGCGTCGAGCTGGGCGTGGCGTTCGAGCTGACGCTGTCGTGCATGAATCCGTCGGGTGGGATGCACTGCGGCCTCTGCAGCAAGTGCCGGGAGCGGCGCGACGCGTTCGCGGCCGCGGGGGTGGAGGATCCGACCAAGTACCGCGCGAGGTCCCCGCGGGAAATCGGGTGAGGTGACTTCCGGGTCCCTACAATCCTGCCACCGTGATCGTTCCACTGCCGCTGCGCAGCCGGAGGAGCTTGCCGCCGCCATTGAGCTGACGCTTCAACTCGCGGCGCGAGCGCTCGTCGCGGACCTCCTCGCCCGCCGGCTCCGGCTCCCGGTCCGCCTCCTCCCCGATCCCCTCGAGACGCACCCGGCCGTCGGCGGTGCTGGCATCCAGGTTCGCGGCGAACCCCGGCGGGATCTCGAGACGGACGCCGCCATCTCCAGTCCGGACCTCCCAGGGGTCAGCCATCTCGCTCCCCTCCTCGGCCCGAACCACCACCCCGCCGTCGCCGGTCACCACCTTCACCGACTGCAGCTTGCCGGCCAGGCTGACGGTGCCGTCGCCGGTGTCGACATCGACCCACCCCGACACCTGCTCGAGGCGGACCGAGCCGTCGCCCGTGTGGATGCGAAGCCTGCCGGCCAGGTCGTAACCGCGGACGCTCCCGTCGGCGGTGTCGAGGTCGAGGTCGCCTTCGACCCGCTCGACGGTTATCGACCCGTCGCCGCTGCGCACCGCGATCTTGGCCCGGCGGGGCACGAGGGCAATCAGCCTGGCGGTCGGCGACTGGCGCAGGAAGCCGCCGGTCTCCCCGGCCGGCTTTTTCACGGTGAGCGTGATGAGGTGGCCGGCCTGCTCGGCCCGCACCTCGATCGCCTCGGCCATTTGCTGGTTCGGCCCGCGCTTCTCGACCTCCACCTGCACCGCGGCCTGGTCCCACGAGCGGATCTCGACGCTGCCGTCGAAAGTGGCCAAGGTGACGTCCGGAACGCCCTGCGGCACCTCGAAGCGCTTTTCCTCGCGCGCGGTGTACTCGCTGCTGTCCACCGACACCATGCAGCCGGCCAACGTGATCGACGAGCACAGGGCGAAGGACGCGGCGAGCGGACGAAGGGCGTGTCGGTTCATGGCGGACCTCTGTTGGCCTATACGGGGCGCACCTGCCGAAAGTTCGCCCCGGTCAGCGGGGTGCCGGCCGCCAGTCGGGATGGGCGTGCAGCTTCCGGCCCTCGAGCGGGAGGGGCGCGGCGGCCGGGCGAACCCTGGCCTTTCCCCGCCGGGGCCGGGGGCGAAAGATGGCCCGATCGAGGCGCGACAGCAGGCGCGAGAGCCCGTTCTCGTCGGGCGCGGCGATCACCAGCACACCGGCGGTCGCCGACGGCGGAAACCGGCGATCGTCCAGGTAATCGCGGTCGAGCGTCAGCAGCGTGCGGCGCAGCTTCGCGGCGAGCCGGAAGTGCTCCGTGTCGGGCTGCCGCCGCAGGTCATCGTGCTCGGTCACGAACAGCACGTCCCACCGCAGCCGGACTCGCATGAAGGTCACGAGCCCGGCCGGCACGTTGGCGTCGGCGTACATTCGCGGCTGCCCCGCCAGGCGCTCGGCCACCGCCGACAGCTCGGAGGCAAGCGACTTCATAGCCCTCACCCATGGTAGCCCGGAGACCACCGCCGGGAATCACGGCGCCGGCGGCCTCGCGGCCCGGCCTCGCTGCAAGCGCAGCGGCAGGGATACGACCAGGGCCCTTGCAACCGCCCCGCCCAGCGCCCACAATACGCCGCATGACCATCGAGCAGGTTCTGATCGCCGCCGCCGTCATCGTGCTCGCGGGCCTGGCGCTGATCGGCCTCTGGATCTACTGGAAGGGTCGCCCCTTCGCCCAGGGCGACGTGTTCCGCGCCAGCCGCCTGAGCCGAGGCAACCGCCTCTTCCCCACGCAGGTCCTGATCACCCCGCACAGCGTGGTCCACCATACGCCGCAGTGGGTAGGCAAGCTCGAGGAGACGATCCACCTGGCGCACGTGGCGTCGGTCCGGATCGATACGAACCTGATGTTCTCGGACGTCGCGATCGAAACCAGCGGCGGCACCAACCCGGTCGTCTGCCACGGTCACAGCAAGAAGGACGCGGTGCGGATGAAGGCCCTCATCGAGGAGTACCAGTCGGCTTACTACCGCGCCCCCTCGCAGGCGCCGCCCGCCGCGCCACCGCCCGCCGCGACACCGCCCGGAACTGTTGCCTCGCCGCCGTCGAGCCGATAGTCAGAGAGCCGGCACGGGCCGGCTCACTGACGTGGCATCCGACTTTGGCAGCTTCCCCGCACGGCGCGATACCTTCCCCAGGGCCCGGCCCACGCCCACCCTGGGCGACCTCCCCACCCGCTTCCGCACGCTGGTCCAGTCGCCGCTGCGCGCCGGCATCCTCCGCTTCATGCACTCGCGTCCGAACGACGTGTTCGACGTCGAGTCGCTGATGCAGGTGTTCGGGCGGATGCGCCTCGACGTGGACAACTGCGTCGGCGAGCTGGCGAACTTCGGGGTCGTGCGGCGGCTGCCCGGACAGCCGCCGCGGTTCATCGCCGGGCGGCCCGAGCAGGAGGCGGTGGCCAACCTGCTCGACGACTTCCTCGAGCGGCGCGCCACCGTCAGCACCGAGGACCAGTCGCCGTCGGTGCAGCGCTTCCGGGAGATGATCGGCCGCGACGAGAAGATGCTGATCGTCTTCGAGTGGATCCGCACGGCCGCCAAGTCCGACATCGCCGTCCTCATCCTCGGCCCCACCGGATCGGGCAAGGAAGTGGTGGCGAGGATGATCCACGAGCTGAGCCGCCGGGGCGCCGGGCGGTTCCAGGCGGTCAACTGCGCCGCGCTGCCCGACACGCTGTTCGAGTCGGAGATCTTCGGCCACGAGAGGGGGGCCTACACCGGCGCCCACGACCGCAAGCCGGGGCGCCTCGAGCTGGCGAACGGGGGGACGCTGTTCCTCGACGAGATCGGCGACCTCTCGATCGTCTCGCAGGCGAAGCTGCTGCGCGCACTGGAGGATCGCGGGTTCGAGCGGCTCGGCGGCAACCGCACGATCGAGGTCGACTTCCGCCTGATTTCCGCCACCAATCGCCCGCTCGAGCAGTTCGTGCGCGAGGGGCGGTTCCGCGAGGACCTGTACTACCGCGTGAACGCCTTCGCCATCCGACTCCCGTCGCTGCGCGAGCGGCAGGTGGACATCCCGGTGCTGGCGCAGAGGTTCCTCGCCCGCTACTGCGCCGGCAACGGCCTGCCGGTGGACGCGAAAACCTTCTCGCGCGAGGCGCTCGACGCACTGGGCGCGTACCCGTGGCCGGGAAACATCCGGGAGCTGGAAAGCACCGTGTCGCGGGCGGCCCTCTCGGCACCGGGCCGCGTCATCCGCGGAAGCGACGTCGACTTCCTGCACGCGGGAACCGAGGCGATCGACCCTGCCACTGTCCGCCTCGCCTCGCTCCGCGAGATCGAGCGCGCGCACATCGTCAAGGTGCTCGAGGCGGTGGGGTGGAACAAGAAGGAAGCCGCGACCGTGCTCGACATCAGCCGGGGCACCCTCTACCGCAAGATCACGGAGTACGGGCTCGAACGCCAGGCCCGGGCGCTGTTGTCCAAGAACAGGGCAAACCTCCGGACTGCCTAGCATTTTCCGAGCAAATAAGGGCGCTTTCCCGATGTCCCGAAACGGGACGCTGACGAATACCGCCTAAGCCATTCCATTCAGGTCACTTAGCAGTCGCACGGGGCCCGTGCCTGTTCCACCCCGGCACACCTTCTCGCTCCGCGCCCGGCCTCGCCGCGCCCGAACCGAAGACCGGAAGTCCCAGCAAACACCTCTCCCGGTTGAAGTTACGGGGCAGGCCTCGCTGTCCAAGCCCAACCGGCAGTGGAATTGCCTCATCAGTGGGCAGTGGAGACCATGTCGAAGAACCTCGGCGGTGGGATTCGGGACGCGGTGGCAGGGGCCAGCAAGTGGTGGAGGAACCTGCTCGCGCCCGCGGCCCTTTACAGGGCCGGCGGGGCGGCGGCGGCGGCGGCGGCGTGGGCGTTCGCAGAGGGACGGCCGCTGTATGGCTTGTGCGCGCTGGGGCTGGCGCTGGCGGCCTCGCGGCGCTGCCGCGTGCAGTCGCGGCAGCTGGCCGAGCTGGCGCGCCGCGAGCGGCTGCGCTCGGACGTCAACCTGGCGACGATCGAGGCGCTGGCGCTGGCCATCGACGCCAAGGACAAGACGACCTCTTCGCACATCCGGCGTGTCCAGCGGTTCTCTGCGGCCCTCGCCGAGCGAATGGAGATGGATCCGGACGACGTGCTGGGTGTCACCACCGCGGCGCTGCTGCACGACATCGGCAAGCTGGCCGTGCCCGAGCACATCCTCTCCAAGCCGGGGCCGCTGACCGACGAGGAGTTCCAGAAGATCCACATCCACCCGCAGGTGGGGTTCGAGATTGTCGAGCACGTGCCGTTTCCCTACCCGGTGGCCCAGCTGGTGCTCTGCCATCATGAGCGGTGGGATGGGAAGGGCTACCCGCTCGGGCTTCGGGGCGACGACATCCCGCTCGGCGCGCGCATCCTGGCGGTGGCCGACTACTTCGACTCGATGATGCGCGACCGGCCCTATCACAAGGGCGTCTCGCGCGAGCTGGCGGTGGAGATGCTGCGGCAGGAAGCCGGGCGCGCCCTCGACCCGCGCCTGGTGCAGGTGTTCCTCGATCTGCTGCCGGGGCTGCCGGACGTGCAGGAGCCCCGCTCCGTGCCGCTGCCCGTGGTCCCGCGAACGGGCGGCCGCCACCTGTTCGAGAGCGGCGAGCAATCGGCCTTCGCGAACATCGCCCGCGCGCACCAGGAAATCTACGCCCTCTACGACATGGCGCAGGCGCTCGGGTCGAGCCTCGGGGTGGCCGACACGATGTCGCTGCTCGCGGCAAAGCTCTCGGCGCTGGTGCCCTTCTCGGCGTGCGCGCTGTTCGTTCGCGAGGATGACGAGACGCTCCGTTGCCGGTTCGCCAGCGGCGTGGACGCCGACCACCTGCGGCGCGTGTCGGTGCGGGTGGGGAGCGGACTGGCCGGCTGGGTGACGCGAAACCGCCGGTCGCTGGTGAACGCGCGGCCGGCCGCCGACTTCGAGACCGCCGACCTGGCCCCGGCGCCGCCCTCGCTGCGCGCCGCGCTGGTGTGCCCGCTCATCTGCGCCGGAGAGGTCATCGGGACGTTGTCGGTCTACCACACCGACCCGGACTTCTACCGCGACGAGCACCGCCGCCTGCTGGAGCGGATCTCCGAGCAGGCCGCGGCCGCCATCTCGAACTCGATCGTGTTCGAGAAGACCCGCGAGGCGTCGCTGAGCGACCCGCTGACCGGCCTCCCCAACACCCGGTTCATGTTCAACTACCTGGGGCGCGAGCTGTCGCGCGCGCAGCGGCTCCGCACCCAGGTGTCGATCCTCGTCCTCGACCTCGACCGGTTCAAGAACATCAACGACACTTACGGCCACCACGTCGGCGACCGCGCCCTGCGCGAGGTCGCCCGCGTGCTCCGCGAGGGCATTCGCCCCTACGACATCTGCGTCCGCTACGCCGGCGACGAGTTCATCGTGGTGCTGGCCGACTGCGGGTTCGACGAGGCCGAGGCCAAGCGCGCCGAGCTGCAGCAGGCCGTCGACGAGCTGGTGCTCCAGCTGGATGGCGGCGAAACGGCCAGGCTCAGCGTCAGCATCGGCGCAGCGGTCTTCCCGCAGGACGGCGAGACCTACGAGGCGCTGCTCGCGACCGCCGACGGCCGGATGTACCGCGACAAGAGGGGACGGAAGCGCGCGGTGAGCCGGTGCGCCGTGCGCGAGGCCGCCTCAATCGACTCACCCGAGGCCTCCCCGGCGGCCGTCGAGAAGGTGCGCCCCTTCGCCAAGGTCGGCTGAACGCCGCCCGTGGCCGCGACACGGTAAGATCGAAGGGTGCCCCTGCTGACGCTGCCTATTTCCTCGAGCCGCCGGGCAACCCCCCGGAACCTGGCAGTCCGCCTCGACCTCGGCGGGCGCCCGTTCGACTTCTCGGCAGGCCAGTACGTGCTGCTCGGCCAGGCGGGTGGTGCCGACCGTTGCCCGTACTCGATAGCGTCGGCACCCAGCGAAGTCGCCGCGAGCGGCGCGCTCGAGTTCCTGATCCAGGTGGACGAGCACGGCAGCCCGGGCCCGCACCTGCCCTCCCTCGCCCCCGGCCGATGCCTGGCAGTCGAAGGACCCGCCGGCAGCTTCACGCTTCCCGCCGGCCTGCCAGACGCCGACTTCCTGTTCGTGGCCGGCGGGACCGGGATTGCGCCGATCCGTTCGATGCTCGTCGAGGTGCTCCGGACGCTGCCCAGCGCGCGCGTCACGCTGGTGCAAGCCGCGCGCAGCCCCGAGGAGCTGTCGTACGGCGACGAGTTCAGGTCGCTGGCGCGGGAGGGGCGGATCGGGCTGGTGGAGAGCGTCACGCGCGAGGCGCCGCCCGGGTGGCAGGGCGTCCGCGGCCGCATCGCCGCGGCGCACCTCGCCCCGCTCGTCGGCGGCGCGCGCACTGTCGCCTTCGTGTGCGGCCCCGACTCGCTCGTCGAAGAGGTGCCCCGGGTGCTCGGCGCCCTCGGCGTCTCGAACACGAAGACCGAGCGGTGGGCTGGGTGAAGACAGGGCTCCCGCCTTCGCCAAGCGCTCGCTACGCTCGCGGCTACGGCGGGGCAGGCGCGGCTACGGCGCGTCTCACTTCGGATTCACCACCAGCGTCGACTTGACATCCTTCACGCCCGGGATCCGGCGGGCGATGGCGACGGCCTGCTGCTCCTCCTCGGGCGTCCTTGCGACCCCCGAGAGGGTCACCACCCCCATCGTCGTGTCCACGTCGATCCGGAGCCCGCCGACGTTGGGATCGTTGAGCAGGGCCGTCTTGACGCGCGTTG
>DAOPQX010000029.1:0-18042 GCA_035348395.1 Vicinamibacterales bacterium
CAGCTATCGAAACCACCGGAAGGTTGCCGTCATCGACGGGCGGATCGGGTACTCGGGCGGCTTGAACATGACCGAGAGGCACCTGACGGGTCCGCCGGGGTTCACCGGCTGGCGCGACACGCACGCGCGCGTGATCGGGGAGGCCGTGCCGATCCTGCAGGGTGTCTTCGCCACGATGTGGCACAACACCACCGGCGAGCGGCTGTTCGACGAGGCGTACTTCCCCGAAACGGGAGACGCCGGGCGGCGGCTGCCGATCCAGGTGGTGAGCGAGGGGCCCGACTCGCGGTGGGAGGCCATCCGCCACTCGTACCTGGCGATGATCGCGGTCGCGCAGCGGCGCGTCTTCCTGCAGTCGCCGTTCCTGATCCCGGACACCAGCCTGGGCGAAGCGTTGAAAACGGCCGCCCTCGCCGGGCTCGACGTGAGGCTGATGATTGCCCCGCGGGGCGCGGAGCTGTCGCCGGCCTACCGGGCGGGGATGACCTACGCGCTCGACATGGCAGAGGCCGGCGTGCAGGTGTGGCTGTACGAGGGCGACTACTTCCACGCGAAGACGGCCTCGGTCGACTCGATGGTGTGCTCGATCGGCTCGGCCAACATGGACATCCGGAGCTTCTCGATCAACTACGAGACCAACCTCGTCATCTACGACCCGTTCGTGGCGCAGGAGGTGGAGGCCGACTTCATGGCCGACCTGCGGCGCTGCGTCCGCTTCTCTCCCGAGGCGTACCGCGCACGCCGTGTCACCTCGCGGTTCGTCGACTCCTTCCTGAGGCTCTTCTCGCCCCTGCTCTAGGAGCCACCCAGTCTTGAGCCCCGCCGGGAGAGCCTTTATAGTGTGCCTGGCTCTTCCGGCGCGGTCGGCAACCCCTCTGAAAGGACACACGATGCGCTCGTTCGCCCTTCTCCTGCTTTTCGCTTCGTCGTGCTTCTTCGCGCCCTCGGCCGGTTTCGCGCAGCCCTCCGGCGGGCCGTACGGGCCGATCGAGCGGGTCTACGAGATCCCGAAGGCCCCGCACGTCTATTACGTGGCGCCCGACGGAAAGACCGACGCGCCCGGCACCACGCTCGACCAGCCGACGACGATCGAGGCCGCCATCGCGCGCGTGGTGACGGGCGATGTCATCGTCCTGCGCGGCGGGGTGTACCGCACAGGCGGCCTTGAGCTGAACCAGGGCATCACGCTGCAGCCGTACGCCGGCGAGCGGCCGATCCTGAAGGGAACCCGGGTGGCGGATCAGTGGCAGCCGCTGCGCAGCAACCTGTGGCGCACGCAGTGGAAGACGCTGTTCCCGGCCAGGCCGCTCGGCTGGTGGCAGCGCGCCCGCGAGGGGATGCGGACGCCGGTGCACCGCTTCAACAACGACATGGTCTTCGTGGACGGCCGCATGCTGAAGTCAGCCGGCTGGGAAGGCGAGGTGGGCCCCGACTCGTACTTCATCGACTACGACTCGGGCCACGTGTACATCGGCGTCGATCCCAAGGGCCACGAGGTCGAGATCACGGCCTTCGATTTCGCGCTCATCCGCCGGGCGCGCCCGGTCCACGGGAAGGAGTCAGATCGCAAGGGGCCGACAATCCGGGGCATCACCTTCACGCAGTACGCCTTCCGCGCGCTCGAGATCGAAGGGAAGACCGGCGCCGCGTCGCCCTCCGAGGAGCCGACCAACGAGCCGGTGGGACTCTCCGACCCCGCGACCTACGGCAAGGAGGTCACCGGGACGACGCTCGAGAACGTGACCGTCACGTTCTGCTCGCGGGTCGCCGGGTACTTCCGCGGCGACCGGCTGACGATCCGCAACTCGCTCTTCAGCGACACCTCGACCGAGGGGGTGTACGTCATCGGCTCGTCCGACGTGCTCCTCGAGAAGAACATCTTCCGGCGGAACAACGTCGAGCAGCTGACCGGCTACTACCCGGCGGCCGTCAAGATCTTCAACCAGTCGCACCGCGTGACCTGCCGCGACAACCTCGTGGTGGACAACCCGTACTCGAACGGGATCTGGTACGACGTCGGGAACCGCGACGGGGTGTTCGTCAACAACTGGGTCGAGGGGGCGATCGACGGCTTCTTCTTCGAGATCTCGAAGGGCGTGACGGTGGCCGGCAACCTGTTCGTGCGGTGCGACAAGGGAGTGCGGATCCTGAACGCCGCCGGGGCGCGGGTCTACAACAACACCTTCGTGGACGCGCCGGCATCGTTCGAGCGCAACCAGCGCGTGGCGAGCGGCGACCTGTTCGGCTGGCACGCCGCCACGGGGCCGGGGCTGGAAGAGCGCGACGGCCACGTCTTCGTGAACAACCTGCTGGTGGCGAGCGAGTCGTACACGCGTCCGCTGCTGCGCTTCGAGCAGCCGCCTCAGATGTGCCAGAAGCTGCCCCGCCCGCAGGCGGCCGAGGTGGACGGCAACGTGTACGTGCGCCCGGGCGGGCGGGAGTCGCAGCCCCTCGTGGTGTGGAGCCCGGCGGCCACCGAGACGTGCATGGCGACCGCGGCCTCGCTGGACGAGTTCCGCGCGGTGGCGAAAGGCGTCGAGGCGCGCGGGCGGCAGGTCGAACGCTCGCCTGCGTCGATCTTCAAGGGCCCCGACGTCGGGCGCTACGAGCTGCTGGGCGATCTGCCCGCCGCAGGGGCAACCTGCCCGCTTCCCGGCGACGTGCGGGCGCTGCTCGGGTGGAGCGAGCAGGAGGCGGCGCGCACGGCGGGCGCCTACCCGGCGCGCCGCTGATCACGAACGAACCACACCGCCGGCGCTACCGCTCTGGATACAGCGTCACCCGCACGTACCGCCCCGGATCCAGGTAGCGCCGCGCCGCGTCCTGGACCATCCGCGGCGTGAGCTGCCGGTACTCGCGCGGCAGGCCGAAGTAGGTCGAGAGGTCCTCGCCGTTCTCCAACCGGTCGGAGATCTCGCCCACCAGCGACGGGTTGCGGGCAAGGCTCGTCTCGTGACGCCGCAGCAGCGCCTCGCGGGCGTCGCTCACCTCGCGGTCCGTCGGACCCTTCTCTCGCAGCGCGCCGATGTCCTGGAACACCGACTTCACCAGCTCGTCGGCCCTCTTGGGGTCGCACCCGAAGTCGATCGTCACGCTGTATCGCGGTGAGGGGATCGGCTGGGCGGTCGCCCGCACCTCGACGCCGTAGCTCCCCTGGAGCGCCTCCCGGACGGTGAGTCGCAGGCGATTCTCGAGCGCCAGCGCCAGCGCGTCGAGCGCCACCCGCTCGCTGGCCGGGGCGTTCATCGGCCCGGTGAACACGATCGTCACCTGGCTCTTCGGCTCGATCCCCTTGCGCACCTCCTTCTCGACGACCCCGGCCGGGGGCGTCACCCCTTCGTCGCGCCAGCTTTCCTTCCGGCCGGCCCCGGGCAGCGCGCCGAGGTACTGCTCGACCAGCGGCTTGATGGCCTGGGGCTCGAAGCTGCCGGCGAAGACGAAGGTGAAGTCGCTCGCGTCGCGGAAGCGGTCCTTGTAGAAGGCCAGCGACTGCTGCAGATCCATCTGGCCCACCATCTCGGCGGTCAGGGGCCGGGCGCGGGGGTGGTCCTGCGTCAGCGCCGCCTGCAGCGTCCGGCGCAGCGCCCACTCGGGGCTCGCCTCGCGGCTGGCGAGCATCGCCCGCATCTGGTCCTGCATCACGCGGAACACGTTCTCGTCGGCGCGCGGCTCGGTGAACGAGAGGTAGATCAGCTGGAAGAGCGTCTCGAGGTCCTTCGGCGACGCCCCGCCGGCCAGCCCCTCGCTCGTCGGGTTGATGAAGGGCATGACCGAGGCGGCCTTGCCCGACAGGACGTTGCGCAGCTGGATGGCGTCGAACCGTCCCACGCCGCTCGCTCCCACGACCTCGGCGGCGGTGATCGCCGGGACGTACTGGGCGTCGCTCGCGAGCGACGTCCCGCCGGGGCTCGTGGCCCGGAAGACGACCTCGTCCTGCCTGAAGTCGGTTGGCTTCAGCACCACCCGGACGCCGTTCGACAGCTTCCACTCGGTGACGTTGAAAGCGAGCGTGTTGGTGCTCTCGACCACGGCCCCTGACTTCGGGGGGGTCTCCATGAGCGCGGTGGCGCCGCCCGCGTCGGCGTAGGCCTCGATCTCTCGCTCGAGCGCCGATTTCATCACCGCGGCCAGCCGCGACGCGTCGGGCACCGTCAGCCCGGGCTTCTCGGGCGCGTTCACCAGGACGACGCGGCTGCCGCCCGCCCAGTCCTTCGCCACCTTGTTGACCTCTTCGAGCGTGAAGTGGGGGACGAAGCGCTGCACCAGGCCGAACTCGTAGGTGATGCCGGGGATCGGCTCGCGCTCGACGAAGTTGCGGATGTACTCGTCGGCCAGATCCGCCGACTCCTCCTTCTCGCGCTCGTCGAACGCCCCCTCGTAGGCGCGCAGGATGTTCCGCTTCTCGCGCTCCAGCTCGGCGGGCGTGAACCCGAAGCGGGCGGCCCGGGACGACTCGGTCACCAGCGCCTCGAGGCCCCGCTCGATCCCGTCTTCCTTCACGAGGGCGACCAGGCTCGCCGTCTCCTTGGTCTGCACGAAGATCCCGCGGTCGGTCGCCGCGCGAAGGAACGGCGGGTCGGGCCTGAGCGCCAGCTCGGCGAGCCGGCTGTTCAGCATCGTCGTGTAGAGCCGCTCGACCTGCTGCTGGCGGTAGGCCCCGACGGTCGTCTGGTCGCGAAGCGGGAGCTTGTTGTAGAGGCCGACGCTGGTGATGGGGGCCTCGCGGTCGGTGGCGATGGCGAAGAGCGTCTCCTCGTGATCGGGCACCTCGAAGCTGGGGCGCGGGCGGGCGGCGATGGCGCCGGGGATCGGCGTGAAGTGGCGCTTGATCAGCGCCTCGATGTCGCGCTTGTCGAAGTCGCCGACGGCGATGACGGCCATCAGGTCGGGGCGGTACCAGTCCTTGTAGAAGCGGCGGAGCGCATCGGGCTTGAAGGTCTGCAGGCTTTCGCGGGTGCCGATCGGGAGCCGGTCGGCGTAGCGCGATCCCTTGAGCAGGATCGGGACCTGCTGGTCCTGCATCCGCGCGCCGGCACCGCGGCCCTGGCGCCACTCCTCCAGCACCACGCCGCGCTCCTTCTCGATCGACTCGGTGTCGAGCGTGAGGGCGTGGGCGACGTCGGCGAAGAAGAGGAACGCCTTGTTCATCGCCTCTTCGTTGGTCGTCGGGACGTGCAGCTGGTAGATGGTCTCGTCGAACGAGGTGTTGGCGTTGACGCCGGGCCCGAGCCGCATCCCGATCGATTCCATGAAGGTGATCAGGTCCTGCTTGGCGAAGTGCTTGCTGCCGTTGAACGCCATGTGCTCGAGCACGTGGGCCACGCCGCGCTGGTCCTCGTCCTCGACCACCGAGCCGACCTTCACCACCAGGCGCAGCTCGGCCCGCTGCACCGGGCGCTCGTTGGTGCGGATGTAGTACCGCAGGCCGTTCGGGAGGTACCCGATGGTGATCCGGGGGTCGACCGGGACGGGCGCGTCGAGCGCGACCGATTCCCACCCGGGCTTGTCCTGCCCGGCGAGGCTGCCTGGAGCGAAGAGGACGAGGAGAAGTGCGAGCAGTCCGGGCAGGCCTGCCGCCGGGCGCCGGGTCCTGATTGTCATCTCTCGATCATCAGGCCACGCTCACCAACCGTCAAGGCGGCTGACACGGGCTGGCACCGCTCCTGCACACGCCGCCGGCCCAGTGGACCTCGACAGCGCTCCGACGCGTGATCCAGAATCGGGGGCATGCGCTACCTCCCCGCGCTCGTCGTCGGGGCGTCGCTTGGCGTGATCGCGGGCATCGGCGGCTACACCTTCGTCTACGCGAAGGGGGCGTCGTACCTGACCAACGACCCCGCCGCCTGCGCCAACTGCCACGTGATGAACGAGCAGTACGACGCGTGGCTCAAGTCGAGCCACCACGCGGTCGCCGCCTGCAACGACTGCCACACCCCCCACGCCCTCGTGCCCAAGTACACGACGAAAGGGCTGAACGGCTTCTGGCACTCGTACGCGTTCACCACGGGTGACTTCCCCGAGCCGATCCAGATTACGGGGCGCAACCGCCGCGTGACTGAGGGAGCGTGCCGCGAGTGCCACGCCGACATGGTGCACGCCATCGAAGGCGTGCCGGCCAGCGCGGACGATTCGGTCTCGTGCATCCGCTGCCACCGGAGCGTCGGGCACCTGCACTAGGGTTCAGGATTCGGGAGTCAGGATTCAGGAGTCGGGATTCAGGATTCGGGATTCATATGAAGCTCAAACCTCCAGCTCTCGTCCTGTTGACCGCCGGCGTGACCATGCTCGTCGTCGCCGGCCTGACGGCGCTCCTGATGAACATCCGCGAGCACAAGGAGGAAGCCCGCAACCCGTTCTTCCGAGTCGTCACCCTGACCGACGACACCGAGGACCCCGAGGTCTGGGGCAAGAACTTCCCGCTCCAGCACGACCTCTACCGCCGCACCGTCGACCAGGTGCGCACCAAGCACGGCGGAAGCGAGGCGCAGCCCCGCACCCCGACCGACGCCGACCCGCGCTCGATCGTCGCGCAGTCGCGCCTCGAGGAAGACCCGCGCCTGAAGACGATGTGGAACGGCTACGCCTTCGCGGTCGACTTCCGCGAGGAGCGCGGCCACGCCTACATGCTCGACGACCAGACCTTTACCGGGCGGCAGCTCGTGACCCCGCAGCCCGGCACCTGCCTGAACTGCCACGCGTCGATGTACGTGACCTACAAGAAGCTCGGAGGGGGCGACATCGTCAAGGGCTTCGAGGCGATCAACCGGATGCCGTACGCGGAGGCGCGCAAGGCCGTCAAGCACCCGGTCGCGTGCATCGACTGCCACGACCCCGACACCATGCAGCTCAGGGTGACGCGCCCCGCGTTCATGGAGGGGATTCGCGCGCTGAAGGCCTCGCAGGGGGTTGCCAACTACGACGTCAACACCATGGCGACGCGCCAGGAGATGCGCGCCTTCGTCTGCGGCCAGTGCCACGTGGAGTACTACTTCAAGGGTGCCGAGAAGCGCCTGGTCTACCCGTGGGCGAAGGGGATCAGGGTGGAGAACATCCTCGACTACTACGAGGAGGTCGGCCACAAGGACTGGACCCACGCCGACAGCGGGGCCGACGCGCTGAAGGCGCAGCACCCCGAGTTCGAGATGTGGAACCAGGGGGTCCACGCGCGATCGGGCGTGGCCTGCGCCGACTGCCACATGCCGTACCTGCGGCAGGGAGCACTGAAGATCAGCGACCACCACGTGCGCAGCCCGCTGCTGAACCTCTCGCGCGCGTGCCAGACGTGCCACCGCTGGACCGAGGAGGAGCTGAAGGCGCGCGCCGAGACGATCCAGGACCGGACGTTCCAGACGCGCAACACCGCGATGGACGCCCTGGTCGCGCTGATCGGCGACATCAAGGCCGCGCGCGAGGCGGGCGTCCCCGAGCCGCAGCTGCAGGAGGCGCGCCGGGCGCAGCGGCGCGCCCAGTTCATGGTCGACTTCGTCGAGGCCGAGAACTCGACCGGCTTTCACGCCGGCCAGGAGGCCGTGCGGATTCTCGGGCAGGCCATCGACACGGCCCGGCAGGGGCAGCTCAGCCTGAGGCCGCCGGTCGGCAGGTAGGCGGCGAGGACGCCGGCGCGGAGGCCGGCGTTACTGGATGCCGGCGCTACTCGACGGCAGAGACGCTGGCGCGGGGGCAGGTGCGGCATCGGGTTCCGGCTCCCAGCCTGCAGCCGCCCGCCCCTCGGCAACCACCATGTTCACCCGCAGCAGCACGCGCAGGTAGAGCAGCGCCTGCTGCGCCGCCAGCACGCCCGCGATGACGACCCAGGTGCGTCCCCCGGGCGCGCCGCCGATCCAGGCGCCGAGCGCGAGCGCCGCCGCAATCCCCAGGCCGTAGACCACGCCCGGCATGGCCGCCTTCGCCGGGTGCCGCAGCACGAACCACGCGCCGCGCAGCCAGGTTCGGACGACCCCGCGCGCGTCGTGGCGCACCATCCAAACGCGTGCGTAGTCGAGCGCGAGCACGAAGTAGGCGGCAACGCAGGCCACCAGGGCCATGGTGAGTGCGGCCTGCGCGACGTCGCCAGGCTCGCCGGCTCTTGCCAAAATCGGCTCGAGCACCGCCCCGGCAAGTGCGGCCGCGGTGCCTCCCACCGCGAGCACGGCCACGGCCGACAGCGCGATCAGCCCGACCGACCTGAGGAAGAAGCGGCCGGCCGCCTCGAAGAAGCGCGACAGCAGGCGCCCTTCGGCGGCTGCCCGGCCGGCGGCAAGCGCGAAGAGGCCGCCGCCGAGCAGCGCGTTCGACAGGAGCGCGAGCCCTATCGCGGAAATCAGCGCCGCCGGGACGCCGCGGAGGGAGCCGGCGGAGTCCTGGAGCAGCTCGAACAAGGTGCCGAACTGGATGCCGTCGAGCAGGGGGTCGGTGCCCGGCGCGACGCCTGTTTCCCGCGACATCCAGGTGAAGAACGGGAAGGCCACCACGAGGGCGAGCACCGTGTGCCAGGCCCACAGCAGTAGTGCGATGGCGGCCCGCCTGGGAGAGTCGGGAGGTGTCGTCATGGCTACAGCCCCAGGAACATCAGCAGCGCCTGCACACCGAACAGGAAGCGCGACGTCCACGATGCCGCCACCCTCTTGTCGGGCGACACCCGCCGCGCGTTGTCCAGCCAGTTCGCATCGAGCCAGACCTTGCGATCCGGGTCCACGGCGGCCCACTCGAGCCGCTCGGGACGGGTGAACGTGAAACGCTTCCACCGGTCGCGCCCGTCCCACTGCAGGCGCTCGACCGGCTTCCCCTCGAACTTCACCGCCAGCGTCACCGGGAAGACGAACTCGCCGTGCCGCGTCACCATCACGCGGCTCTCGTACATCTTCGCTTCGCCGCGGGGTTCGGGCGCCGCGTCCTGAGCGAGGCTCTTTTCTTCCTTTTCCTTCTCTGTCCCGCCCTCGGCCTTCTGCCCGCCGCCCGGCTCGAACACTCCCCGCGCTGCCTTCGCCTCGACCGACGACACGGCTGTGACGCCGTAGTCGAGCACGTGTCCCGTCTCGAAGGCCTGGTGGAAGAACCAGCTGAGGTCGCGGCCCGCCACCTCGCTGGCGGTGGCGAAGAAGTCGGCGCTCGACGGGTACCGGAACCGCCACCGCTCGTGATACGTCCGCATCACGCGGGCCATCGTCTCGTCGCCGAGCAGCCCTTGCAGCGTGCGCAGCGCCGTCGCCGGCTTCTGGTAGGCGTAGGTCGAGTAGTCGCCGGCGTACCCCCACGCCGGCTTCATGATGACGTCCTTCTGGTCGGGCGTGGTGGTTACCCGAAGCACGTCGACGTCCCCGATCCGCATCCCCGGCAGCGAGGCGTACGAGCTGGCGTCGCCGTACTCCGCGTCCATGGCCAGGCCCGTCGAGTAGGTGTTGATCCCTTCGTCGAGCCAGGCCTCCTCGAACTCGTTGTTCGCCACCATGCCGTACCAGAACTGGTGGCCGAACTCGTGCACGGTCACCATCTCGGCCGCCCGGACGCCGTCGAGCGGCCAGAAGTTGCCCAGCCAGAACGTGCCGCCCGTGATGAAAGTCGGGTACTCCATCCCGCCGGCGCCGCCGGCCTCGGCGGGCGGATCGACGACGGTCAGCGTGCGGTAGGGGTAGCGCCCGTACCAGAGGCCGTACCACTTCAGCCCCGCCTTCGCCGCCCGGATGTAGCGTGCAGCCTGCGGCCGGTGCTCGGGCTGGAGCAGCAGGGTGATCGCGACGTCGGACAACCGCACCTCGTCGAGCGGTCGCCCCAGCCGTGCGGCGGTCGCGCGGTACTCGGCGTCGCTCACGTCCTTGCCGGCCGAGAACGTGTCGTTCACCACCAGGTAGCGGGGCGACGCGGTCCACGCGAAGTCGTGCACGTCGGCCTGCTCGAAAACGTGGGTCGTCTGGCCGCTGGCCTCCTCGCTGGCCACGCGCGAGCCGGTGGCGCCGACGACGAAGCGTGACGGGAGCGTGATTCGCACGCGGTATTCGCCGAAGTCGGCGTAGAACTCGGAGTTCGCGTGGTACTGGTGGCAGTTCCATCCGCCCGACGCCCGGCCCCGGCGCCCGGCCGGTTCGTACACCCCCAGCTTCGGGAACCACTGCCCCACGAGGAAGAAGTCGCCCTTGTACCCGCTGCGGGCGTAGACCTCGGGCAGCTGTGCCTTGAACGCCAGCTCGATGGTCACCGCCCCGTTCGGCTCGACGGGCCGGGGCAGCACCACGCGGGCCACCGTCCGGTCGTCCGCGTTGTCATCGTCCGGGTGCTCGAAGCGGATCGCCGGCATGAGGTCGGTGCCGTCGGCCAGCTTCAGCGAGGTGATCTCGGTCCAGCCCCAGTTCTCGGTTGCCCGGTCGTTGCGCAGGCGGCCGCCCGACTCGCGGAAGAAGGTGCTCTTCGTGTTCCGGAAGGCGTTCAGGTAGAGGTGGAACCACAAATCGGGGACGGGGTCACCCGACGGGTTGCGCCAGGTGATCGTCTCGCGTCCCTCGAGCTGCTTCTTCTCGGGGTCGAGCCGCACGGCGATGTCGTAGCGGACGATGCGGTCGGAGCGCTCGGGGAGCGGGCCGGCCGAGGATTCGCCCGGGGGCGCGAGAACGAGGAGAGCGGCGGACAGGACAAGGGGGAAGAGCGGGTGCGGCAGAGCGGCCATGAGAGAGTCCCTTCTGGACAGAGGGACGAACGGGCGACGCGAGTGCGGAAACTCGAAGGGAGAATGCAGGGTGACGAAGGCAGGCCGCCCTTCTACACCATGCATTCTCCCTTCGATACGGCTACCCGGTCGGGCGCTACTGCGTGACGCGCTCGATGGTGACCGTCTTCATGATGACCGGCTTGGCCGGC
Source organism: Vicinamibacterales bacterium (assembly GCA_035348395.1). GTDB lineage: Bacteria > Acidobacteriota > Vicinamibacteria > Vicinamibacterales > Fen-181 > JARKSS01. Next base: position 10,849 of record DAOPQX010000029.1, read on the forward strand.
CGATCGCCCGGGAGCACCCGCACGGCGCCGATCTTCTTCACCACGTCCATGCCCTCGACCACCTCGCCGAACACCGAGTGCTTGTTGTCGAGGTGAGGCGTCGGGCCGAGCGTGATGAAGAACTGGCTCCCGTTGGTGTTGGGGCCGGCGTTGGCCATCGAGAGGATCCCCGCCTTGCTGTGGCGCAGCTTCGGGTGGAACTCGTCGGCGAAGCGGTAGCCAGGACCGCCGGTGCCGTTGCCGAGCGGATCGCCGCCCTGGATCATGAAGCCGTTGATGATCCGGTGGAAGGTGAGGCCGTTGTAGAACGGCTTCGACTTGCCGGGCTTGCCGGTGGCCGGGTCGATCGTGCCCTCGGCGAGGCCGGCGAAGTTGGCGACGGTCTTGGGCGCTTCCTTGTCGAACAGCCGGACCGTGAACTCGCCTTCGGTCGTGACGAAGTGGGCGTATGTGCCTGGCGTCAACTTCTTCTCCTTGGCCTGGGCCGGTGCAGCCTGCGCCGACGCCACGCCGACCGACAGGACGAGGGCGCCGCACAACGCGGCAAGGAACTTCGAGGACATCGGGACGACTCCTTTCATCCGGACAATGCTACTTGGGAGCCCCACGGCGTGCAACACACTGCGGGGGCGCGGGCGAAAACGGGGAAGGGCGGAACGGCCGGCCGATCTGATGCAGAATAGGGGGGCACCTATGTCTCATGACGATCTCCTGCAGGCCGCGGCCGCGCTCGAGCACGGCACGCATCCCGACCCGTTTGCCGTGCTCGGCCCACACCCACGGGCCGGCGGGCGGCCGGGGGTGGTGGTCAGGGCCTTCTCGCCCGACGCGGTCGCTGCCGAGCTGCTGCCCGCGACGCTGCCTCCCCAGCCGATGGCGCGCGTCGGCTCGAGCGGCCTTTTCCACGCGGCCATCGAGGGGTGGGAGGGCGAGCCGCTGGCCTTCGACTACCGCGTGAGGTTCACGTGGCCCGACGGCAGCGCGAGCGAGGTGGTCGACGCGTACCGCTTCGGGCGGGTGCTCACCGACGAAGATCTCTACCTGATCGCCGAGGGCACGCAGTACCGGGCGCAGGACAAGCTGGGGGCGCGGCCGCTGCAGTTCGGGATCGTCTCGGGCGTGCACTTCGCGGTGTGGGCGCCGAACGCCGAGCGCGTGAGCGTGGTGGGCGACTTCAACCGCTGGGACGGCCGCCGCCATCCCATGCGGCGGCTGGCGCCGCAGGGGGTGTGGGAGATCTTCATCCCCGGGCTCGCCAACGGCGAGAAGTACAAGTTCGAGATCCGCGCCCGCGGCGGCGCCGTGTTCCAGAAGACCGACCCGTACGCGCGCCGCCTGGAGGTGCCGCCCAAGTCGGCGTCGATCGTCTGGCACCCCTCGCCCTACCCGTGGCAGGACCGCGAGTGGATGGAGCGGCGCGAGCGCGAGAACGGGTGGCTCGAGCGCCCGGTGTCGATCTACGAGGTGCACCTCGGCTCGTGGGCGCGCGGGGCCGACGGCCAGCGCTTCCTCTCGTACCGGGAACTGGCCGAGCGCCTCGTCCCCTACGTCCGCGACGCCGGCTTCACCCACATCGAGCTGCTGCCGGTGATGGAGCACCCGTTCGCCGGGTCATGGGGCTACCAGGTCACCGGCTTCTTCGCCCCCACCTCGCGGTTCGGCGTGCCCGAAGACTTCAAGGCGTTCGTCGACGCCTGTCACCTCGCGGGCCTCGGCGTGCTGCTCGACTGGGTGCCGGGGCACTTCCCCAAGGACGCGCACGCCCTGGCGCGCTTCGACGGGACGGCCCTCTACGAGCACGAGGATCCGCGCCTCGGCGAGCACCAGGACTGGGGAACGCTGATCTTCAACTACGGCCGCCACGAGGTGCGCAGTTTCCTGCTGAGCAACGCCCTGTTCTGGCTCGAGGAGTTCCACGTGGACGGCCTGCGCGTGGACGCCGTCGCGTCGATGCTGTACCTGGACTACTCGCGGCGCGAGGGACAGTGGATCCCGAACCGTTACGGCGGGCGCGAGAACCTCGAGGCGATCGACTTCCTGCGCGAGCTGAACTCGCTCACCCACGGCAAGCACCCGGGCACGATTACCGCGGCCGAGGAGTCGACGGCGTGGCCGGGCGTCAGCCGGCCGGTGCACCTGGGCGGGCTCGGGTTCACCTACAAGTGGAACATGGGGTGGATGCACGACATGCTGTCGTACATGAGCCACGACCCGATCCACCGGCGGTGGGCGCACAACCAGATCACCTTCTCGATGCTCTACGCCTACCACGAGAACTTCATCCTGCCCTTCTCGCACGACGAGGTGGTGCACGGGAAGGGGGCGCTCATCGGGAAGATGCCGGGCGACAGCTGGCAGCAGGCGGCGAACCTGCGCGCGCTCTACGGGTACATGTTCGGCCACCCGGGGAAGAAGCTGCTGTTCATGGGGGACGAGTTCGGGCAGCGGGCCGAGTGGAACCACGACCGCGGCCTCGAGTGGGAGTACCTCGACGTCTTCCCGCACGGGGGGGTGCTGGCGCTCGTGCGCGACCTGAACGCCTTGTACCGCTCGCAGCCGGCTCTCTTCGAGCAGGACTACGACCCCGCGGGCTTTCAGTGGATCGACTGCAACGACAACGAGAACTCGGTCGTCACGTTCCTGCGGCGTGCTCGCGACCCGCGCGACTTCCTGGTGTTCGTGCTCAACCTCACGCCCGTCCCGCGGCAGGGTTACGTCGTCGGCGTGCCCGAGCCGGGCAGCTACCGCGAGCTGCTGAACACCGACTCTGAACTCTACGGCGGCTCGAACCTTGGCAACGGCGGGTTCGTGGCCAGCGAGCCCGTGGCCGCGCACGGCTTTTCCGACCGGCTTCGCCTCGTGCTGCCGCCGCTCGCCTGCCTGGTGCTGAAGATCGAGCGGTAGCGCAGTAGCACAGGCGTCCCGCCTGTGGGCTCCAGTAGCACAGGCGTCCCGCCTGTGGCCTGTGGCCTGTGGCGGCCAGGAGGTCTCCCTTGACAGCAGCGGGCCGACCGGGCAGTGTGGCCTGGAAGGGCCGCGCGGCGGCCCGTTGCGAGGGGGCCGCATCATGGGCGCAGCCGCCGACGCGAGCCTGTCCGGGCCGCTCGAGGAGACGATCACCCTCGGGCAGGCGAAGAGGCTCATCCAGTGCATGGCGCACGAGCACAGCTTCCTGCTGCTCGCGCCGCCGGGCGTAGGGAAGTCGGAGACGGTCTACCAGGCTGCCGAGGAGGCAGGCCTGCCCTGCCGCTCGCTGCTCGGCACGCAGATCGCTCCCGAAGACGTGAGCGGCGTTCCGCGCATCGTCGGCGAGCGATCCGTCTTCTGCCCGCCGCGGGTGCTGCTGCCCGAGAAGCCCGAGCCGTTCTGCCTGTTCCTCGACGAGCTGCCGGCGTGCGCCCCCGACGTGCAGAAGGCGTTCTACTCGCTGCTGCTCGAGCGGCGGATCGGCGAGTTCGCGCTGCCGCCCGGGACGTGGGTCGTGGCGGCCGGCAATCGTGTGCAGGACCGGGCCCTCGTCCGCTCGCTCAGCTCCGCCCTGGTCAACCGCGTGACGATCCTGAACGTGCGGGTGGACGTGGGCGAGTGGATGGCCTGGGCACGGGGCGCCGGCGTCCGCGAGGAGGTTCGCACGTTCATCTCCTACATGCCGGAGGCGCTGATGCGCCCGGTGCCGCAGGAGCCGGTGCCCTTCTCGACGCCCCGCAGCTGGACGCTCTTCGCCCGGGCGCTCGACCTGGCCGAGGCGGCGGGCGAGCTGACCCGCGCGGCGCGGCGCGCGCTCGCCTTCGGGCGGTTGTCCGCCGAGGACGCGGCCGTGTTCTGCGCGCTGGCCGAGGAGTCGATCGGCGCGATGCAGCCGATCGCGTACTACTTCGCCCACCCCGAGGCGCTGCCGAGCGGCGACACGGCGCGGTGGTTCGTCCTGAACTGCATCAGGCAGAACGTGAAGGACGGGACGCTGCACGACCTCGCGCCGCAGGAGGTGAACCGGTTCCTGCGCAGCCTGCCGCACGAGCACCAGCTCACGCTGCTGACCGACCTGGTGGATCGCTGGGGCGCCCTCGGGGCCGACGAGGCGATGTTCGACCTGCTGAAGGAGGTGGCGCACCTGTGAGCGCCCCCTCCAGCGACCGTGCCCTCGCCGACCGGATCGAACGCGCCCTCCGGATGGTGACCGTCCCGTTCCCGCACCTCGCGGGGCTGGTCGCCTCGGCGCGGGTGACGATCGACGAGCGGGTGCCGACCATCGGGGTGTTCGCCTCCGGCCGCCTGTCGGCGAACCCGGCCTTCGTGCGCGGCCTGAAGGAGAACGAGCTCGTCTTCGTTCTCGCCCACGAGATGCTGCACCTCGCCCTCCGCACGCACGACCGGGCGAGGGGGGCCGACCGGCTCGAGTTCAACTACGCGCACGACTACATCATCAACGACATCCTGCGGACCGAGCTGGGGGCGCCCGTGCCGGCCGGAGGCCTCGACATGCCGGGCGCGCGCGACCGCTCGGCCGAGGAAATCGTCCTCGAGATGCGGCGGAACCAGCAGGGGCAGTCGAAGACGCGGGTCTGGCAGGGCGAGGCGACGACGGCGGGGCGGGTGTTCGGGGCCAGGGGACGAGGCGCCGGCACCCTGGAGGCGGGCGACGTGCTCGACCTGTCGGCCGAGGCCGACCTCTACCCGGAAGACGCTGCCGAGAGCGGTGAGCGTGCCGAGCAGGTGAAGGAGATGGCGGCCAAGGCGCTCGGCCTCGCGCGGGCGATGGGGCTGGCGCGCGGGGTGCGGGGCACCGACGCGGGGGCGGCGAGCCAGACGGTGCTGGCGCTGCGGGGGATCTACCGGACCCCCTGGAAGCTGGCGCTGCAGCGATGGATCGAGTCGGTGGCGCCCGGCGACCGTACCTTCAGCCGGCCGTCGCGCCGCGAGATCTCGCAGCCTGACGTCGTGCTGCCGGGACGCCGCCGCGAAGGGTGGATCCTGAACATCGTGCTCGATACGAGCGGGTCGATGACCGACGAGATCCCGCGGGCCCTCGGCACGCTGGGCGAGTTCTGCGATGCCGCGGGGGTGGACCAGGTGCGTTTGGTGCAGTGCGACGCCGAGGTCACCAGCGACGAGCTGCTCGCCCCGTACGAGCTGGCCGAGCGGCGGATCGAGGGTTACGGCGGGAGCGACCTGTCGCCGGCGCTGCAGCACCTCGCGGGCGACCAGCACGTGCGGGCGGTCGTGGTGATTACCGACGGGGAAATCGCGTACCCGGCCGAGGCGATGCCGTACGAGCTGCTGTGGCTCGTGCCGCCCGGGGTGAGGGCCTTCCGTCCACCCTACGGGATGGTGGTCGTCATGCAGCAGGCGTAGCAGGTCTTCGCGAGCGACACGATGAAAGCCATCCAGGAACTCGTGGCCTATTTCGAGCGGCGGGGGCGGCTGACGCCGATCCAGGTGCTGAAGCTCCTCGACCAGGGGCTGCTGGCGGGCGACGCGCCGGCGAACATGCTCGACCTCTGCGATCAGATCGGCGCCACGTACTACTTCAGGCTGACGGGCCAGGCGACGGGGATGGTGTGGGGCACCGACGTCTACACCGGCGACTCCTCGCTTGCGGCGGCCGCGGTGCACGCGGGCGTCGTGAAGGATGGGGAAGCCGGGGTCGTCAAGGTGACTGTCGCGCCGCCGCTCTCGCGGTACCAGGGTTCATCCCGCTACGGCGTGACGAGCCACGACTTCGGCCACTACGGCACCGCGTACCGCCTGTCGCGAGTCTAGGGCCTGGCCCCAAGGTCACCGCGAGGCCAGCAGCGCCTCGATTTCCTCGACCTTCTTCGGCACGTCCCTGGTCAGCACCTCGCAGCCGTCCTTGGTGATCAGCACCGTGTCCTCGATGCGGATCCCGAGGTTCTTGTCCGGGAAGTAGAGGCCGGGCTCGATCGCGAAGACCATTCCCTCGCGGAGCACCGGGCCGAGCGGCACGTCGTGCGTCGAGAGGCCGACGCCGTGCCCGAAGCCGCCGCGAAGCTCGGGCCCCTGCTCGAGGCCCTTCCGCTTCATCACCTCGGCCACGTGGCGCCGCACATCGTCCACCGTCGCGCCCGGGCGGTACGCCTCGATGCAGGCCTCGAGCACCGCCAGGACCCGTTCGTACACCGCGCGCTGCTCGGGGGTGAACTTTCCCGAGGCCGGCCACGTCCGCGTGATGTCCATCGCGAGGTGGTCCATCTGGCCGCCGAAGTCCATCAGCACGAGGTCGCCCTCCTCGATCCGCCGGCCGTTGTCGGCGTAGTGGAGGATGCAGGTGTTCGGCCCCGACCCCACGATCGGCGCGTACGCGGCGCCCAACCCGCCGCTGCGCAGCACCTCGTGCATCGCCGCCGCCTCGGCCTCGTACTCGTAGGCGCCCGGCCGCGCCGCGAGCATCGCCCGCTTCACCGCCTCGGCGCTCACGCGCCCGTTGCGCCTCAGGATCTCGATCTCGCCCGGCGTCTTGATCGCGCGCATGGCGTCGATGAGCGGCGCGACGTCGGCCAGCACGGCCTGGGGGTAGCGCTCGCGCAGCCGCGCCACCCGGTACTGGTCGAGCGAGCTCTGATCGTTGTAGGGCGTCCTTGCCCGCCTGCCGGCGAACAGCGCCGTCTCGCTCCGTGCGCCGTCGAGCAGGTCGCGCGGCGACAGCCGAAGGTGGAGGGTCGGCCCCGCCGCGGCAGCGGTCCGTGCCAGGAACTCCTCGAAGAACGACACCGGGTGGATCGCCGTGACGCCCAGCTTCTCGGCCCCCTTCGGATCGCCGAGCAGGTTGCGGCCGTCCATCAGCTCCTCGCGCGCGGCCTTCTGCTGGAGGAACAGGTAGCTGGCCTTCGCACGCGGCGACATCACGAGGATCGCCCCGGCGTCGTTCGATCCGGTGAAGTAGTAGAAGTCGTTGTCCTGCACGAAGCGTGAGCCGGCCGGCGCGTCCACCTCCGCGAAAAAGACGATCAAGCCATCCTGCACCTTCTCCATCAACGCCTGCCGCCTGGCCTGGTGCTCGGCGACGGAAATCGACGGCCGTTGCGCGTCGAGCGGCAGCACGGCCGCAACCGAGGCGGCCAAACCAAGGACGAGGGTGGAAACGAAGCCGGACGTGCGCATCTCTCCTCCGGGCGGGGGGCACTCTCTCCAGCGGCCGGCAGCAGTGGCACAGGCCTCCCGCCTGTGTGGCTGTGG
>DAOPQX010000030.1:0-17867 GCA_035348395.1 Vicinamibacterales bacterium
CGACCGTGGCCTCGGCGCCGCTGGCCGCGCCGTCCGCAGCGACTGGCGCAGCGCGGCCGACCCGGCCCCTGCCCGTGTCCCGGCCACGATGCCGACGAAGACGTCCTCGAGGGTCGGCCGGCGCACCTCGATCCGCGCCGGGGTGATGGCCGAGACGATCGCCCTGAGCACGGCGCCGGCCTCGGCCCCCTCGGCCAGCGCGACGTCCCACGCGCCGCCCTCGCGCGCCACGCCGCGCACCCCGGGCAGGTGCTGCAGCACCGACACGTCGGAGGCCGGGTCGAGCGGCTCGAACAGGATGCTTCGGGGATCGAACGACGACCCGATCGTGCTCAAGGGCTGGTCGAGCACCTTCTCGCCGCGATGGATCATCACGACGTGGTCGCACAGCTGCTCGGCCTGGACCATGATGTGCGTGGAGAAGAGGATGGTCGCGCCCCGGCGGTGCTCCTCGAGCACGAGATCGCGCAGCAGCCGCTGGTTCACGGGGTCGAGGCCGCTGAACGGCTCGTCGAGGATGAGCAGGTCGGGACGGTGGATCACCGCCGCGATGAACTGGATCTTCTGCTGCATCCCCTTCGACAGTTCCTCGCACCGCTTGCGCGCCGCCTCGAGGAGCCCGACCCGATCGAGCCAGGCGTCCACCTGCTTGGGCAAACTCGCCCCGTCCATTCCCTTCAGGCGCGCCATGTACAAGAGGAACTCGGCCACCCGCATCTTCTTGTAGAGCCCGCGCTCCTCCGGCAGGTAGCCAATGCGGTCCTTGGCCTCCAGGGCGGACGGGCGCCCCAGCACCTGCAGCTCCCCGCTGTCCGGGAAGAGGATCGCCAGGATCATCCGGATGGTCGTCGTCTTGCCGGCGCCGTTCGGCCCGATGACCCCGTACAAAGCCCCCTCCGGGACAACGAGGTCGAGGCCGCGGACAGCGACGGTTTCGCCGAAGGTCTTCGTCAGGTCCTTGAGGACCACGGCATCAGGCATCGAAGGCTCCGTGTCGAGGTGCAACCGGCGGCGGAACCGAGATGATACACCCGCGGCCTGGCGCGCTCGGAGGGGCGGTGATTCGGCCCGCCGCGAACCGGCCCTGGCGACCCTGCGTATAAGCAGGTGTGATGCTGCCCAGGAACCTGTCTCGAACCGTTCGCGCCCTTCTTCGCAGTCCGCTGTTCACCTCCGTCGCGGTGCTCACCCTCGCGCTCGGCATCGGGGCCGGCACGGCGATGTTCAGCGTGGTCTACGGGGTCTTGCTGAAACCGCTGCCGTTCCCCGATGCGAACCGGCTGGTCGCCGTGTGGCACTCGGCGCCCGGGATCAACCTCGAGATGCTGCCGCAGGGGCCCGCCACCTACCTCACCTACCGGGAGGAGGGCCGGACCTTCGAGGAAATCGGTCTGTGGCAGAACGGCATGGTGACGGTCACCGGGTTGAGTGAGCCCGAGCGGGTGCCGGCCCTCATGGTGACCGACGGCACGCTCCCGATCCTGCAGGTCGCGCCGCATCTCGGCCGCCGCTTCACCAGGCAGGACGACTCGCCGGCCGGCCCGGCCACGGTCATGCTGACCTACGGCTACTGGGAGCGCCGCTTCAACGCCGACGCGGCCGCAATCGGCAGGCCGATCCTCGTCGATGGCCAGCCGCACGAAGTCGTCGGCGTGCTGCCGCGCAGCTTCCAGTTCCTCGACCAGGAAGCCGATCTCCTCCTGCCCCTGCGGCTGAACCGCTCGGAGGAGTTCGTCGGGCACTTCAACTACCGCGGCCTCGCGCGCCTGAAGCCCGGGGTAACCGTGGAGCAGGCGAACGCCGACATCGCACGGATGATCCCGATGGTCCTCGATCGCTTCCCCCTTCCGCCTGGCTTCACGCGGAAGATGATCGACGAGGCGCGCATCGGACCGAACGTCCGGCCGCTCGCCGCCGACGTGATCGGTGACGTGGGCGACGTGCTCTGGGTGCTGTTCGGCACGGTCGGGGTCGTCCTGCTGATCGCGTGCGCGAACGTGGCGAACCTGTTCCTGATCCGCGCCGAGGGGCGGCACCAGGAGCTGGCCGTGCGGAGCGCGCTCGGCGCCCGCCCGTCGCTGATTGCCCGCGGGCTGCTGGGCGAGAGCGTGACGCTGTCGCTGCTGGGGGGCGTGCTCGGCGCCTGCTTCGCCTACGGCGGGATCCGCGTCCTCCTGGCCGTGGCGCCCGACGGGCTGCCGCGCCTCCGCGAGATCGCGATCGACCCGGTGGTGCTGCTGTTCGCGCTCGGCCTGTCGCTGGCCGCCGGCCTGGTCTTCGGCCTCCTGCCGCTCCTCCGCTTCTCGACGCCGCGCGTCCTTGCCGGGCTGAAAGACGGCGGGCGATCGGCGAGCGACGGCCGGCAGCGGAACCGCGCCCGCAGCGCGCTGGTGGTGGGCGAGATCGCGATGGCGCTCGTGCTGCTGGTGGCGGCGGGGCTGATGATTCGCACGTTCCAGGAGCTGCGCGGCGTGCACCCGGGATTCACGCGCCCCGGGGAGGTCCTCACGTTCCGCGTCTCGGTGCCCGAATCGCTGGAGGCCGACCCGGCGAAGATCGCGCGGCTGCACGAGGAGGTCGCACGGAAGCTCGGCGCGCTCCCGGGCGTCGCCGCCGTCGGCCAGTGCTCGGCGCTCACCATGGACGGCGGCAGCAACGACCCGGTCATCGTCGAGGAGTTCCCCCTGGCCGCGGGCCGGTTCCCCCCGATTCGGCGCATGAAGTGGGCCGCGCCGGGCTACTTCGAGACGATGGGCAACCCGATCGTCGCCGGCCGCGACTTCACGTGGAACGACAACTATGGCCTCGCGCTCGTGGCGGTCGTCAACGAGGCGTTCGTGCGCGAGTACTGGAAGAACCCCGCCGACGCGCTCGGCAAGCGGATCCGCTCGGGGCCGCAGGAGTGGCGACAGATCGTAGGGGTCGTCGGCGACGAGCGCGACGACGGGGTGGCGCGGCCGGCGCCGCCGATGGTCTATTGGCCGATGCTCTCCAAGAGCCTCTGGGAGGAAGGCACCTACGCCGCCCGGACGATGTCGTACGCCGTGCGATCGTCGAGGGCCGGGTCGCCGACGCTGCTGGCCGAGATCCAGCGCGCGGTCTGGTCGGTCAACCGGAACGTTCCGCTCGCCAACGCCCGGACGCTCGAGGAGATCCGGTCCGAGTCGATGGCCCAGACCTCGTTCGCGCTGGTCATGCTGGGCATCGCGGCCGCGGTGGCGCTGTCGCTGGGCATGGTCGGGATCTACGGGGTGATCGCCTACATGGCCGCGCAGCGCACCCGCGAGATCGGCATCCGCATGGCGCTCGGCGCACAGCGCGAGAACGTGAGCGGCCTGTTCGTGCGGCACGGCCTCGTGCTGACCGGCGCGGGAGTGCTGGTTGGAGTGGTCGCCGCGGCGGCGCTCACGCGCCTGATGTCGGCGCTGCTCTTCGGCGTCGGGGCCTGGGACCCGGTGACCTACGCCGCCGTCTCGATCGTGCTGGCGGCGATCGCCCTGCTGGCGAGCTACGTGCCCGCCCGCCGGGCGTCGCGCCTCGACCCGATCGCCGGCCTCCGGGGGCGGTGAGGGTGGCCCCGGCGTCGCGTCGCTGACGTCGGGGCAACCCCTGTGTGCCCGGCTGAACCCGCCCGCCCGGCCTCCCGTCTAACCTCCCAGGCGGTCGGATCGAGTCCCCTGGGAGAACCTCATGCCGCAGAACGTTCGCAGCACCATCCGGGCCCTCGTGCGTGCCCCGCTGTTCACGCTGGTCGCCGTGGTCACGCTCGCGCTGGGCATCGGGGCGAGCACGGCCATCTTCAGCGTCGTCTACGGCGTGCTGCTCAAGCCGCTCCCGTACGACGAGGCCGACCGGCTGGTCGCCGTGTGGCACACCGCGCCCGGGATCAACATGCCCCTGCTGAACCAGGGACCGGCCACCTACGTGACCTACCGGGAGGAGGGGCGTGCCTTCGAGGACATCGCCCTGTGGGACGGGGCAGCGGTCTCGGTAACAGGGGGCCGGGATCCAGAGCGAATCGACGCGCTCCTCGTCAGCGACGCCTTCCTCACGGTTCTGCGCGTGCGCCCCCACCTGGGCCGGGCGTTCACGGCCGAAGACGACTCGCCCGCCACGCCCGAACGGGTGATGCTGAGCTACTCCTACTGGGAGCGGGCGTTCGGAGCGAAGGCCGATGCGGTGGGGCAGCAGGTGATCGTGGACGGAAAGCCGCGCGAGATCATCGGGGTCTTGCCGCGCGGCTTTCGCTTCCTCGACCGCGACGCCGACATGCTGCTGCCCTTCCGCTTCAACCGGGCCGAGATGTTCGTCGGGAACTTCAGCTACCAGGCGATCGCGCGGCTGAAGCCGGGGGTCGGCATCGAGCAGGCGAACGCGGACGTGGCCCGGATGATCCCGATGGTGCTCGACCGCTTCCCCACCCCGCCGGGGTTCACGCGCAGAATGTTCGAGGACATCCGGCTGGGCCCGAGGGTCCGTCCGCTCGCCGAGGACGTGATCGGCGACGTGGGCCCGGTGCTGTGGGTCCTGCTCGCCACGGTGGGCATCGTGCTGCTGATCGCCTGCGCGAACGTCGCGAACCTCTTCCTGATCCGTGCGGAGGGGCGGCAGCAGGAGCTGGCCGTGCGATCCGCGCTCGGGGCGCGCAGGCGTGCTGTCGCGGGTCAGCTGGTGCTCGAAAGTCTCCTGCTCGCGCTGACGGGGGGCGCCCTCGGCCTCCTGCTCGCCCACGGGGGCCTCGTGCTGCTGCGGCTGCTCGCGCCGGACGGCCTGCCGAGGCAGAACGAGATCGGGTTGGATCCGATCGTGCTCGCCTTCACGCTGGCCCTGTCGCTTGGAGCTGGCGTGGTGTTCGGCCTCGTCCCACTACTCCACTTCTCGACGCCGCGAGTGCTCGCCGGCCTCAAGGACGGCGGGCGCGCGGCGAGCGACAGCCGCGCGAGGAACCGCGCACGCAACGCCCTGGTGGTGTCGGAGATCGCCCTGGCGCTGGTGCTGCTGGTCGCGTCGGGCCTGATGCTCCGCACCTTCCAGGAGCTGCGCCAGGTCGATCCCGGCTTCGTTCGCCCCGCGGAGGTTCTGACCTTCAGGCTCTCGGTTCCCGAGAGCGTGATCCCCGAAGCCGAGGCCTCGGTCCGCACCTACGAGGAGATCGCCCGGCGGATTCGCCAGATACCCGGCGTACGCTCGGTGGGCGTGTCCTCGTCGATCACGATGGACGGCCTCGACAGCAACGACGCCGTCTTCGTGGAGGAGTTCCCGCCGGCACCCGGGCGCCTGCCGCCGGTCCGGCGCTTCAAGTGGATCGCGCCGGGCTACCTCGAGACGATGGGCAACGAGCTGGTGGCCGGGCGCCGCTTCACCTGGAACGACGTCTACGGGATGGCGCGCGTGACCATGGTGAGCGAGGCGTTCGCGCGCGAGTACTGGAAGTCGCCCTCCGACGCGCTCGGCAAGCGGATCAAGCAGGGGCCCGACCAGCCCTGGCGCGAGATCGTCGGCGTGGTGGGCGACGAGCGCGACGACGGCATGGCCAGGCCGCCCACGCCGATCGTGTACTGGCCGATGCTGCTCCAGTGGTGGCAGCACGAGAAGTGGACGCCGCGCGGCATGGCCGTCGCGGTCCGCTCGGCTACTTCGGGCTCGCCGGCCTTGCTCGAGCAGGTGCAGAAGGCGGTGTGGGCGGTGAACCCGGCGCTGCCGCTCGCCAACGTGAGCACGCTCTCCGCCATCCAGGCCGAGTCGATCGCGCAGACCTCCTTTGCGCTCGTGATGCTGGCGATTGCGGCAGCCGTGGCCCTCGCGCTCGGGGTCGTCGGGATCTACGGCGTCATCGCCTACATGGCCACGCAGCGGACCCGGGAGATCGGGATCCGGATGGCGCTCGGGGCCGAGCCCGGCACGGTCAGCCGTCTCTTCGTCAGGCACGGTCTCGTGCTCACGGGGTTCGGCGTGACGCTGGGGATCGCGGCGGCTGCGTCGCTGACGCGGCTGATGGCGGCGCTGCTCTTCGGGGTGAGCGCGTGGGATCCCCTCACCTACGTCGTGGTGTCGGCGGGGCTGGGCGGGATCGCGCTGCTGGCGAGCTACCTGCCGGCCTGGCGCGCCTCCCGGCTGAATCCGATCGTGGCGCTGCGAGCGAACTGACCGCCGCCGGGCGCCCAGCGGCCAAGGTTAGTCCCGGTCCAGCCGGTACACCCGCACGGTCTCACCCGGGATCGTCGTCTTGAGGCCGAAGGTGGTGCCCGAGGGGCGCAGCGATTCTCCCGTCACCAGCTCGCGGATGGCAGAGGGCGCGGCCGTCAAGGGCACCGCAAGATCCACCTCGGCGGCGGCGGTGCCGTGGTTGAACAGGAAGACGAAGTCGGCGGACGGGCCCGTCATCCGCCGCAGCTCCACGAACGCCGACGACTTCAGGCCCGGCCTGGTGATTCCGGCCCAGTCGATCAGGGCATCGCCGAGCGGGTGCATCGCGAGGGGCTCGAGCTGGTTGCGCTCGCCGGCGAAGGTTCCGAGCAGCAGCGCGCGTCCCTTGCCGTGCTCACGCTCGTAAGCGGCCGGCTGCCCGTCCGGGTAGGTCGCCACCACACGTGCGGCGGGATCGAGGCGCTCGAAGTGCTCGGCGAAGCCGGTTCCGGGGAAGCGGCGATCGCCCCAGCGTATCTCCACCTCCTTCACCGGCAGCACCCCGGTCTCGCGCACGCCGATCATCTCGTGCCACCCGAAGCCTGGGAGAATCGGCTCGGCGTGGCCCCGCTCGTCCTGCCAGCCGGGGCGCGCCTCGACGAAGAGGCGCCCGCCGCCCGCGACGTACTGCTCGAGCGCCTTCGCCATCTGCGCCGTCAACAGGATCGGGTAGGGGACGATCACCAGCTTGTAGCGGGCGAGCGACGCAGCGTCCAGCTCGCGGGCGCTCGGGAAGTCAACCGCGACGTTCCGCTCGAAGAACATGCGGTGGTAGCCGGCGACGGCGCGGTGAACGGATCGGCGATCGCCGTACGCCTGCTCGCCGCCGAGCAGCGGCACGAGCGGGTTGAAGACCACCGCCACCTCGGCCGGCTGCGGGCGGCTCGAGAGCAGCGCCACGGCGTTCGCGGCAATCAGCGTCGCGGTCGCGCCCGCCCGCCGGCTGCGGCCGGTTGGCGTGCCGTCGAGGTTGATCAGGCCGTACCCGCCCGCCTCGTACCCGGTGCTCATCGGGTAGTAGGCGTAGTAGCTGATCGCGCGGGCGCCCCGCGACACCAGCCCCCACGTGTAGAGATCGAGGTCTGCGCCGGTGATCGGGTTCCCCGCGATCACGCCGTGGACGCCGTACCCTGCCTGCAGCTCGCCCACGTAGAAGCCGCGGTCGCCCGTCACCGCGCGCACCATGTCCATGACCAGCGCACGCCGCTCGAGCGGGAAGTCGCGATCGGGGGAGGTCAGCTTCGGGTAGAAGCTGGTGCCGAAGAAGTCCACCGCGTGCTTCATCAGGTAGTCGTCCGACGCGTCCATCGCGTCGGCCAGCGTCCGGAAGACCGGGGACGGGTTGGGCGCGTGGCTCGTCACCGGGTTGGAACGATCCACGCGCCGCACCGCGTCGGCCCGCCCCTCGAGATCGCCCGCGATCTTGTCGCCGATGAAGAGGCGCCAGTCCATGAAGTCGGCGTAGGTGAGGATCGTGCCGAAGCGGGGCGGCTCCACCTGCTGCCAGTCGCTGTAGGTGCGGTACCAGGCCCGGTTGAGCGCGTCGAGCGTGCCGTGCTTCTCCTGCAGCCACTTCCGGAAGCGTGCCTGCGTGTGTGGGCAGTAGCAGAACTGCGCGTTGGGCACGTAGGCCGGGAGGGCCCAGTTCATCACCGCCGGCTCGCTCCAGAGGTCGTAGGCGTAGAAGGCCGGGCTCGCCGACGCGTGGCGCGCCACCTCGGTGAAGAACCCGTGCAGCGCCTCGCGAACGCCCGGGTGGTCCACGCAATACCCCGGCGCGGCCTGCGACTTGATCTGCGTGCCGTCCTGGGTGGTGAAGTGCCCGTCCGGGTACTTGCGCCCCACCCAGTCGGGCGCGGAGTCCACGTAGACCTGCACGAGAACCTTCAGGCCGGCCTCCTCGGCGAGCCTCAACATCAGGTCGAGGTTCTCCAGGTGGTACTCGCCCTCGCGCGGTTCGCCGTGGCTCCACTCGACCCACGTGCGGACGGTGTTGAAGCCCAACCCCTTGATGGTCCGCAGGTCGTTCCGCCACGCCTGCTCCGAGCCGGCGTCGAGCGGGGCGATCATCGGCGCCCGTGCTTTCCCCCCGCTGTACCAGACGGCCACCGGGAAGAAGGGCTCGGGGGCCGCCTGAGGCGCTGGTGCGGCGCCGAGGGCAAGGAGGGTGGCAACGACGGAGAGCGTAAGTCGGGTGTTCATGGGTTTTCGGTTCTCAGCGCCGGCGTCGGCTGTCGGCTGCCTGCCGACAGCTTATACTCCCCGGGTGACGCAGCAGAACACCCGGCCGCAGACCCAGCCTGGCGCCTGGGCCAGCCTCATCCGTGCGATGCGCTCGTGGCGCACCGCCTCGGTGGCCCTTCTCTCCTTCTCCTCCGGCTTGCCGCTCGGTCTCGTCTGGTACTCGATCCCCGACTGGATGCGCGACATCGGCGTGGACATCCGGCTCGTCGGCCTGTTCACGCTCGCCCAGGCCCCGTGGGCCTTCAAGGTCGTCTGGTCGCCGCTGATGGATCGCTACGTGCCCCCCTTCTGGGGGCGCCGGCGCGGCTGGATGGCCGTGACCCAGCTGGCCCTCGCGGTGTTCGGCCTGCTGCTGGCCGGCGTCGGCCACCGGCCCGAGGCGATCTGGGTGGTCGGCGCGATCGCCCTCGCCATCGCGCTCGCGTCGGCCTCGCAGGACATCGCCATCGACGCGTACGCGGTCGAGGTGCTGCGCAAGGAGGAGCAGGGGGCGGCGGTCGGCGCGCGCACCGCGCTCTACCGCGCGGCCATGCTCGTCTCGGGCGGCGGCGCGATCTCGCTGGCCAGCCGGTGGGGCTGGCCCGCGGTCAACGTCCTGCTCGCCCTGGTCTACCTCCCGATCCTCTTCCTGAGCTGGAAGTCGCCCGAGCCCGAAGAGCGCCAGGTGGCCCCCCGCACGCTGCGCGAAGCGGTCTGGCTGCCGTTCCTGGGCTTCCTCGCCCGGCATCGCGCGCTCGAGATGCTCGCCTTCGTGCTGCTCTACAAGCTCGGCGACCAGCTGACGCAGGCGCTGACGCGCCCGTTCCTGATCGACATGGGCTACAACGCCGACCAGCGCGGCATCGCGCTCGCCACGATCGGGATGATCGCCACCATTGCCGGCGCCTTCATCGGCGGCTGGATCACCACGCTCGTCGGCCTCGGCCACTCGCTCTGGGTGTTCGGCTTCCTCCAGATCTTCTCGAACGTCGGCTACTACCTGGTCGCGATCGTGGGGGGCGTCAACCTGCCGCTCATGTTCGGCGCCACCGGCTTCGAGCTGTTCACCGGCGGCCTCGGCACCGGCGCCTTCTCGGTGCTGCTGCTGCGGATGACCCAGAAGCGCTTCTCGGCCACGCAGTACGCGCTCTTCTCGAGCCTCTTCGCACTTCCCCGCCTGCTGGCCGGGCCGATCGCCGGCTTCTCGGTGGACGCGATGGGCTGGCCGATCTTCTACCTGTCCACGCTCCTGCTCGGCATCCCCGGCCTCGTCATGCTGGCGCGCTTCGTCCCCCTCGGCGTGCGCGAGCCGGAGTTCAAGGTCGAGGAGGTTGCGAGGCGCGAGCCGATCGCCCCGGGGGCCCTCGTCGGGCGCGGCGTGGCCGGCGGCCTGCTGTCGGGCCTCTTCGGCCTTGCCGTCGTGGCGCTGCTCGCCGCGATCAAGACGATGCGCGCAGCCGAGGGAGCCGGGTTCGACTTCCAGGCGGCGTTGCGGCAGGTGATGAAGCCGGCAGGCATCGCCGACTGGGTTCAGCTGGTGGGGATTGCCGTCTTCGCCGTGATGGGGGGCCTGTTCGTCGCGGCCACCGTCGCGGCGCGACGCGGCGTCAGATCGTGACGAGGGCCTGGCTCAACAGCCGCCGCAGCAGGCGGGCCGAGCCCGCCACCTCCAGGCCGGCCGCCCGTCGAAAGCGCCCGGCGTGTCTCTGCAGCAGCCGGTTGAAGGCACACAAGTACTCGGGTACGGCCTCGGACTCGCCGGCGCGGGTGTTCCACCTTCGGCCGATCGGGCAGACGTGGCACTCCGCGCGGAACCGGCACGACCCGCACCGTCTCTCGCCCGCGTGCTGCACCCGCGTGCTGCAGGCGCTGGGGTGCGAAGAGGCCTGACGCGGAAACCTGTCCGTCCACGTCCACGCTCAGCGAGCGGCCCGATGACGCGCTGCACGCCCACTTCCGGGCTCCACGCGGGCGCTCGCGGGTGGATGGGTGGATGGCGGCGACGCCGGTGATCACCTTGACGGCCACCGTACGCCCGCGCCGCGTGTCGCGAGCGCGGTAAACCGCTCCCATCCCGCCGGCACCGAGCAGATTCGGGATTTCGTACGGGCCGAGGCGCATGCCGGCCGCCAGGGCCGGGCGCGGAAATCAGCCCTCCGGGAACGGCTGGCCGGCGAGCGCCGCCTGGGGTAGTCTCTCCCTTCGAAAGGGGAAGCGCATGACGACGAGCCGCGTGCCGAGCCTGGCGGTGATGGTTTCATTCGTGGTCCTCCTGGTCCTCGGCACCGGCGTGTCGCCGCACGGCCCTTCCGCCGCGCAGGCGCCAGACCGGCCGCCGGCCGCCGCCCCGCAGGGGCTGCCGAACGAGACGCCTGCGTCGCTCGAGCTTCCAACCGGTGACTTCGATCACTTCCGGCGCGAGGTGATGATCCCGATGCGCGACGGGGTCAGGCTGCACACGGTGGTCCTGGTGCCAAAGGGAGCGAAGCGGGCCCCGATCCTTCTCACGCGGACCCCCTACAGCGCCGACGTGCTCACCGGCCACGCCGCGAGCGCGCACCTCGGCCCCGTCCTCCAGGGTTACGACAACCCGGCCGACGTGATCGTCGAGGAGGGCTACATCCGGGTCGTGCAGGACGTCCGCGGCAAGTACGGGTCGGAAGGCGACTACGTGATGAACCGCCCGTTGCGCGGGCCGCTGAACCCCACCGGTGTGGACCACGCGACCGACACGTGGGACACGATCGACTGGCTCGTGAAGAACGTGCCCGAGAGCAACGGGCGTGTCGGCATCCTCGGCATCTCGTACGACGGCTTCCTCACGCTGATGGCGCTCTTCGACCCGCACCCGGCGTTGAAGGCGGCCGTGCCGATGAACCCGATGGTGGACGGCTGGGTTGGGGCCGACTGGTTCCACAACGGCGCCTTCCGGCAGCAGATGATGCCGTATTTCTTCAACCAGGAAGCGACGCGCGACTCGACGGCGCAGTGGTGGATGACGCACTACGACGACTACGACATGTTCCTGGAGGCCGGGTCGGCCGGCGAGCTGGGCCGGCGCCGGCGCCTCGAGCAGGTGGGCTTCTGGCGGAAGGTGACCGAGCACCCGTCGTACGACGCGTTCTGGCAGCAGCAGGCGGTGGACAAGCTGCTGGCGGCACGGCCGCTCTCGGTGCCGGTGATGCTCGTGCACGGGCTCTGGGACCAGGAGGACATCTACGGCGCGCTCGCGGTGTACCGCGCCCTCGAGCCGAAGGACTCGCGCAACGACCGCGTGTACCTGGCGATCGGCCCGTGGTATCACGGGCAGCAGATCGAGGAGGCGAGCCGCCTCGGCGCGCTGCATTTCAACTCGGACACGGCCCGCCAGTTCAGACACCAGGTGCTGAAGCCGTTCCTCGCGCGCTTCCTGAAGGACGGAGCGCCGGCGATGGAGGTGCCGCCGGTCACGGCGTTCGAGACGGGCGCGAACCGGTGGCTGTCGCTGTCAGCCTGGCCCGCCGGCTGCGCGAGCGGCTGCGCCATCGAGCCCCGGCGCCTGTACCTCGGCAAGGGCCTGACGGCGGGCTTCGAAGAGCCGAAGGCCGAGGGGGCACCGTTCGAGGAATACGTGTCCGACCCGGCGAAGCCGGTGCCCTACCGCCAGCGCCCGATCCCTCCCGTCGGCTACGGCGCGGCTTCGACCTGGTCGTCGTGGCTGGTGGACGACCAGCGCGAGGCATCCGGGCGTCCCGACGTGCTCGCGTTCGTCTCGCCCGTGCTCGATGCGCCGGTGAAGATCGCCGGCAGCCCCGTGGCGAACCTGGTCGCCTCGACGAGCGGAACGGACTCGGACTGGGTGGTGAAGCTGATCGACGTCTACCCCAACGAGGTGGCCGGGCAGCCCGAGCTGGGGGGATACCAGCTGATGGTGGCGGGCGACATCTTCCGGGGGCGTTACCGCGAGAGCCTGGAAACGCCAAGGGCGGTGCCGTCCGACACGCCCCTGCCCTACCGGTTCGCGCTGCCGGCGGCGAACCACGTGTTCAGGCGCGGCCACCGCATCATGGTGCAGGTGCAGTCGAGCTGGTTCCCGCTGTACGACCGGAACCCGCAGACCTTCGTGCCGAACATCTTCTTCGCCCGGCCCGAGGACTACCGCAAGGCGGTGCAGCGCGTCTACCACGCCCCCGGCCAGGCCAGCTTCGTCGAGCTGCCCATCGTCGTGCAGCGTTGAAGCCGCCGTCTGCTGTCTGCCGTCTGCCGTCCGCTTCGGGCAGGCGGGGACGCCTGCCCCTGCCCGACTGGTGTCCCCTGCCGTGTGTGCTATCCTTCGCCTTTTACGCCGTGAAACAAGGGGTTCTGCCGTGACCGACACGAAGATTACGCTGCCTGAGTCTGAGATCCCGACCCATTTCTACAACATCGCCGCCGACCTGCCGACGCCGCTGGCGCCGCCGCTCCACCCCGCCACGCGCGAGGTGGTGGGCCCCGACGCGCTGGCGCCGCTCTTCCCGTCGGGCCTGATCGCGCAGGAGATGGCGAGCGACCGCTGGATCGAGATTCCCGACCAGGTGCGCGAAATCTACCGGCTCTACAGGCCGAGCCCCGTGTTCCGCGCGCGGGCGTTCGAGGAGGCGCTCGATACGCCGGCGCGCATCTACTACAAGTCCGAGCACGTGAGCCCGGTGGGCAGCCACAAGCTGAACACCGCGATCATGCAGGCCTGGATGAACAAGCAGGAAGGGGTGAAGCGCCTGGCGACCGAGACCGGCGCCGGGCAGTGGGGCAGCGCGCTGGCCTGCGCCTCGAAGCTGGTCGGCCTCGAGTGCATGGTCTACATGGTGCGGGTCAGCTACGACCAGAAGCCGTACCGCCGCGTGATGATGAAGACGTACGGCGCCGACGTGGTGGCGAGCCCCTCCACGCTCACGGAAGCCGGCCGCTCGGCGCTCGCGGCGAACCCCGACTCGCCGGGCAGCCTCGGCCTGGCGATCTCCGAGGCGGTCGAGGACGCCGCCGGCCGCGACGACACGAAGTACGCGCTCGGCAGCGTGCTGAACCACGTGCTGCTGCACCAGACGATCATCGGCCAGGAGGCCCGCAAGCAGATGGAGCTGGCGGGCGACTACCCCGACATCCTCATCGGCTGCCACGGCGGCGGCAGCAATTTCGCGGGCCTCGTGTTCCCGTTCCTGGCCGACAAGGTCTCGGGGGCGCGGAAGAACCTGCGGGCGATCGCGGTGGAGCCCCGCTCGTGCCCGAGCCTCACGGCCGGCAAGCGTGAGTACGACTTCGGCGATGCGGTCGGCCTCACGCCCCTGCTGATGATGCACACGCTCGGGCACACGTTCATGCCGGCTCCGGTGCACGCCGGCGGCCTGCGCTACCACGGATCGGCACCGCTCGTCAGCCATGTTTTGGACGCCGGCCTGATCGAGGCCGAGGCGTACGACCAGGCCGAGGTCTTCGCGAGCGCGGTCGCCTTCGCGCGGTCGGAGGGCACCATTCCGGCACCCGAGTCGGCGCACGCGATCCACGCCACGGTCCGGCACGCCCTGGCGGCGCGCGAGGCGGGAACCTCGCCCGTCATCCTGTTCAACCTGTCGGGCCATGGGATCTTCGACCTGGCGGCGTACGACTCGTTCCTGAGCGGACGGATCAACGGCAAGTAGCTTGCCCGCCGGAGCCGCGCCTGCCCCGCCGCAGCCGCGAGCGCAGCGAGCGTTTGGCGGAGGCGGGAGCGTAGCGAGCGCTGGCGAAGGCGGGGCGAAGGCCGGAGGCACCATGCGACTCATCAGCTGCTTCACCGTCGCGGCGTGCATCGCCCTCGCTCCGGCCGCTCCCTCGGCCCAGAAGCCAGCCCGGGTAGCGGCGGCCGCGATCCACGAGCGGGTGGCGGCCGCGGTCGGCGCCATCCGCCTGGTGGACACCCACGAACACCTGTCGGCGGAAGCGGTGCGGCTGAAGGGCGAGATGTCGCTCTTCAGCCTGCTCCATTACGTCTCGTCCGACATGTGGGCCGACGGCCTCGACCGCGCCGCGTCCGAGGCGGCGCTCGGCCGCTCGTCGCTCCCGCTCGAGAAGCAGTGGGAGATGATCGCGCCCTACTGGACCAACGTGCGCACGACCGCCTACGGCCGGGCGCTGCTGCGGGCGGTGCGCGATCTCTACGGCGTGAACGACATCTCCGAATCCACGTACCTGGATATCTCGAAGAGAATCCGCGAGGCAAACCGCCCGGGTTGGCAGAGGCAGATCCTCGAGAAGGCGGGCATCGACGTCTCGATCACCGACATCGGCATCACCGGCGCGGCCCTCGACCCCTCGCACCTGCGGGCCGTGCTTCGCCTGGACTACTTCCTCGTCGTCCCCCAGGGCGTGATGGTGGCCGAGCGCGAGCAGGGCGTGACCATTGCGACGCTCGCCGACTTCGAAGCCGCGCTCGACCGGGCGGTCGCCGCGGCGCGCGAGAAGAAGTTCGTGGGCATCAAGTCGGGCGTCGCCTACGAGCGGAGCCTCGAGTTCGGCGAGGTCGACCGGGCTGAGGCCGAGCGGCTGTTCCAGGAACTGAAGCAGCAGAAGGGCAAGCCGGGACGCGCTGACTGGACGCGCGGGAAGGCGCTGCAGGACTACATGTTCGGCCGGCTGGCCGAGGCGTGCGCGAAGTACGACTTGCCGCTGCAGGTCCACACGGGCTTCTTCTACGACACCTGGCGCAACCTCGCGCAGGCCAACCCGACCCTTTTGGCGCCGTTCGTCATCCGGCACAGGAACACGCGCTTCGTCCTGATGCACGGCGGCTACCCCTACGGGACCGAGCTGCTCGCGATGGCGAAGAACCTGCCCAACGTCACCCTCGACATGTGCTGGACGTACATCGTCTCGCCCTCGTTCGCCGCGCGGTTTCTGAACGAGGCGATCGAGACGGTGCCGGCCGACAAGGTCCTCGGCTTCGGCGGCGATTACCAGGTTGCCGAGGGGTCCTACGCCCACGCGATGCTCTGTCGCGAGGTGGTGTCGAAGGTGCTGGCCGGCAAGGTGGCGGACGGGTACTGGAGCGAGGCGGAGGCCCTGGCCTACGCCCGCGGGCTGCTGCGCGAGAACGCCATCCGGGTCTTCAAGCTGAACCAGTAGTACAGGCGTCCCGCCTGTGGGTGGCCACGACCGCACCGCAGGGCTGAAGCCCTGCTGCTACACACCGCCCGCGCCGAATCCCTCCCAGCCGCCGAACAGCTCCTCCCACATCGTGGCGACGGCCAGCCGGCCGGCCGCGTCGGTGCGCGGCGCGAACGGGAGCGTCTCGGCCGTGGCGAGGCGCTGCAGCGCCACGCCCACCCCGGCGGACAGCTCGGCCACCAGTTCGCAGGATACCCGCGTCATGTCGTCGTCGGGGCGATGGTGGAAGAAGCGGCCGGCCGCGCAGTTCTCGCGCCCCATCCAGGCAGCCGGCACGCCGGCCGCGACGAACGGAAAGTGGTCGGCGTAGGGAATCAGCTCCGTGGTGACCCTCAAGTACTGATTGCGAGCCTTCAGCGCCTCCACGAAGACCGGCGCGATGCCTGCCGGCCCGTTGCACGTGAGGATCGTCCAGCCAAGGTGCGAGCCGAGGGTGTCGAAGTTGAACATGAAGCGGGCCCCGCTCACCAGCTCTTCGCGGTGGCGGCGGACGTACATCGCGCTGCCCACCGACAGCTGCTCCTCCGCCCCGAAGCTGATCAGCCGGAGCGTCCTTCGCCGCGGCACGTCAGCCAGCGCGCCGCCGAGCGCGAGGATGGCCGCGACGCCGGTCGCGTTGTCGTCGGCGCCGACCGAGTCGGCCTGGGTGTCGTGGTGGGCGCCGACGTAGATCACGCCCGCCGAGGGATCGCTGCCGCGCAGCTCGCCGATCACGTTCTGGGACGTGCTCTCGCGCATGCCGCCCTGCACGCGAAGCCGGGCGGCCCCGGCCCCTTCGGCCATCCACGACCAGGCATGCTGGTAGGCGACGCTCACCGTCGGCACGGCGCCGAAGTGGTGCACGTAGGCGGGGAACATCCCGTCGGCCGTGGCGACGTCGGCCGGGTAGCGCACGTCCACGAAGAGGAGGAAGGCCGGTGCGGCCTCCATGAGCCGGCGGTAGTGGTCGGCCGACTCGATGTGCGTCCCGAGGTGGAGGACCGCCTTGCCGCGAAGGTACGACAGGTCCTCGCGCTGGTATCCCGTCGCGGCGTCGATCACGGCGATCGGCGCCTCGACAACCCGGCCGTCCGTCCCGGGCGCATTGCTCAGCAGGGAGCAGGGGAACCTGCGCCACGATCCACCGGAGAGCACTTCCAGCTCCTGCGAGGCCACGACCCGTTCGCGGACAGGGAAATCTTCCACCCAGACCGCCGCCCCGCGCCGTTCGAGTTCGGCGGCAATGTAGGCGGCCGCCCTGCGCTCGGCCGTCGAACCGGCGACCCGGACGCCAACCTCACCCGTCAGCACCTCGAGGTGCCGCCGAATCGTCCCCGCATCAATTCCAACCATCGGCTCGACTCCTCCAGGCCTAGTGTGTGTGGCGTGCGACCCATTCCCTGAACAGCGAGTCCACCGTCGCGTAGCGCGCCCCCTCGCGCGCCAGCACGTCGTCGCGGACGAGGGCGTTGAGGGAGGCCTGCACGGTGGAGGCGCCGCCCAGGCGGTAGCGGGCCCGCGTGTCGGCGGAGAGCAGCTCGCGGCCGTCCTCGAGGACGGCCGCCCGGAGCGCCGCTCGCTGGGCGAGCGTGAGGCGTTGCCAGGCGGTCTCGAAGAGCGCCTCGTGCTCGCCGAGCAGGCGCCGGAGCGTCCGGTGCAGGTCCTCGACGCCGACGGCCTTCGCCCCCTCCGCCCGCGCGTCGTCCCACAGCTCGTGCGCGAGTCGCTGCACGTCGTACGGGAGGTTCCCCGCCAGTTCGACGATTGCGGCTCCGAGGCCGGGCTCGGGCCGGATCCGGGTGGCGCGGAAGCGCGCTCCGACGAAGGCGGCGAAGGCGGCCGGGTCGATCTTCTCGAGACGCATCACCGGGCCGGCCTTGTAGAAAGGACGGCTGCGCCCGAGCATCGCCTCCATCAGGCTCGGCTCCGACCCCGAGAAGACGTAACCGACCCGCCGCTGGTGCTGAACGGCGGCGCGCAGCGCGTGCTCCACCTGCGCCATGCGGGCCGTCCGGCCACCCTCGGCGCCGAACGAGGCGACCGCCTGGAACTCGTCCAGCGCGACGACGAGGGTGCGGTCGCGCGCGTCGGCGATCCGGCCCGGCAGGGCGAACACCTCCTGGGCCAGCCTCGAGACGTCCTGGTGCGTGCGGGCCGACGGGAAGGCCACCGCGAGGGTTGGCGCGCCGCCCGGGCCTGGCTCGACGCGCACCTCCGGCCGGACGGTCCCCAGCATCTCGCGCAGCCACTTCCGGGCCCGGTCCACGCGGCTCTCCACCGAGACGAGCGCGCGGGCGTAGCCCTCGAGGAAGGCCACGTAC
>DAOPQX010000031.1:0-17765 GCA_035348395.1 Vicinamibacterales bacterium
GCCCAGACTGGTACTGGAACCAGTGGTGAGAAGGGAGGGGCCTCGTGAGCGCGGGTAGAGCCTTGGCCGGCGTGCTCGTGGTCTTCGCGGCGACGGCGGTCCTCCACCCGCTTCTCGGCGGCAGCGCCCGGGGGCAGCTCGTGGAGGTGGTGGCGGTCTGCGCGATCGCCTACGCGTCGTTCTCGGTGACGTTCGGCCGCATCCGTTGGCCGTTCCTGGCCCTGGTGACCGCCGTGTTCCTGGTGCTCCGGGCGGCCGACCTCTACTGGCTTCCCGAGCCGCTGCTGTCGGGGCCGCTCTCCTGGGTGGTCGTTCCGGCCCTCGTCGCGGCGCTGTTGCTCGTGGGGCGCCGCTACTTCTTCACCGGGTAGCCGACGGTTTGCGCGACGACCGTGGCCAGCCCCTCGGAGGCCCAGAAGAGGTACACGTTCGGGCGATGGGGCAGGGTCTGGCCTTGCGAACACGTCGAACGTGCTCGCAAAGGCAGGCCCTGCTCCATCGTCCCGCCGTCTCCGGCGGCCGAAGGCCGGCATGTGCCGTCGGCGCGCCCCTTTGTGACTTTTGTGACCTTTGTGATTGAGATCGTCGTCCGGCGTCGTCATCTGCTCACGGCGTGACTGACGGCGGGACACGCGGAGTGGGACCGGCCGGCCGCTGCCGCCACGTGGCACCCCGCCAGAGGCCGGGCTGCAGCAGCGCGAGCACCGTGATCAGCTCCAGGCGTCCCAGCCACATGGCCACGACCAGGACGACCTTGCTGAGCGGGTGCAGGTGGGCGAACGAGTCCATGGGCCCCACGCGCCCCATGCCGGGGCCGACGTTGCCGAGCGAGGCGATCGTGGCGGTGGCTGCGGTCACGAGGTCGGCGCCGAGCAGCGTCACCAGCCCGGTGATCACCGCGAAGACGAGCACGTAGAGCAGCATGAACACCACGACGGCGCGCATCACCTCGTCGGGGACGACGCGGCCCCCGAGCTTGACGGGGAGGATGGCGCGGGGGTGCAGCGTGCGCGCAAGCTCCTTCAGGGTGTAGCGGGCGACCATCAAGTGGCGCACGACCTTGGGCCCGCCCCCCGCCGACCCCGCGCAGCCGCCGACGAACATGAGGGCGAGCAGGATCATTTTCGCCTGCTCGGGCCACTGGTTGTAGTCGGCCGCCGCGAACCCCGTGGTCGTCAGGATCGAAACAACCTGGAAGAACGCGTGCCGGATGGCGGTGGCGGCCGGCACGTCGGCGCGCCAGAGGAAAGCCGCGACCAGCGCAGCGGACACCAGCACGAGGCTCGTGTACGTGCGGAACTCCTCGTCGGCCACCAGTGCCCGCCGTTCGCCGCGCAGCGCGCGGTACTGCAGCGCGAAGTTCGCCCCGGCGAGGAACATGAACGCGGTGATCACCCACTCGGCCGCCGGATTCTCGTAGCCGATGAGCGACTGCGGGTGGGGAGAGAACCCGCCGGCGCCGACCGCGGCGAAGGTGTGGCAGAGCGAATCGTACAGCCCCATCCCCGTGGCGAGGAGCGCGGCGGTCATCGCCGCCGACAGAGCGGTGTAGAGCTTCCAGAGCCCCGCGGCGGTCCGCCGGATCTGCGGCGCGATCTTCTCGTCGGTCGGTCCCGGAGCCTCGGCGAAGAACAGCTCGCGGCCGGCGATGGCGAGCCGCGGCAGCACCGCGACGAACAGCGCGATGACTCCCATGCCGCCGATCCACTGGGTCAGGCCGCGCCAGAAGAACAGGGCCCGCCCGTACCGGTCGAAGTCGGTCAGCACGGTTCCGCCGCTCGCCGTGATGCCCGACATCGCCTCGAACAGCGCGTCGGTCGGTCCGAGGCCGACCCAGAGGTAGGGAAGCGCCGAGAACGCCGCGGCCGCGAGCCACGTGGCCGAGACGACGGCCATCCCCTCGGCGCGCCGGAAGTCGGAGGGCACGTCGGGTGCGGCCCGCCACGCCGCCACCGAGGCCGCGAGCGTCACGACGCCCGCCAGCGTGAAGCCCGCGAGGTCCCACCACTCTCCGTAAAGGGCCGCGACCGCCACCGGGCCGAGGAAGGCGGCGGCGTAGAGCCGCAGGATTCCGCCCACCAGGTGCAGCACGACGGGGAGGCGCATCGGTCAGCCGCTCCAGGGCTGGAAGAAGTCGCGCACCTGCGGTGTCGAGGCGGCGGTAGTGAACACCAGCAGCGTGTCCTCGCCCTGGATCACGTCGCTTCCGTGCGGGACGATCACCTGGTCGCCGCGCAGGATCGCGCCCACGATCGAGTCGGGCGGCGCCTGCAGCTTCAAGAGCGGCGTCGGGGTGTAGCCGGCCGGCACCTTGATTTCGAGGATCTCCGCCTGGCCCTCCTCCAGCACGGCGAGCAGGTTCGACGGCCCTCCCGCCACGCCGTGTACGATCGAGGCGACCGCGGCGCCGCGAGCCGACAGCGGCACGTCGATGCCGACGCGCTCGAACAGCCGCAGGCTGCCGGGCTTGCTCACGCGCGTGATGATCTTGCGGACGCCGAGCTGGCGGCCGAGCAGCGACGCGAACAGGTTGCGCTCGTCGTTGTCGATCACCGACACCAGCACGTCGCTGCGCCCGATCTCCTCGGCCTCGAGCAGCGCCAGGTCCGTCCCGTCGCCCTGCAGCACGAGGGCGCGGCTGAGGGAGGCCGCCAGCATCTCGCCGCGCTTCGGGTTCGACTCGATCACCCGCAGCTCGATGTCGGGCGACCGGTCGAGCTGCTGGGCCACCCGGAAGCCGACGTCGCCACCCCCGATGATCGTCACCACCTGCCTGGCCCGCGACTCCCGCGCGGCCACGACGCGCGACTGCACCTCGTGCATCGCCTCGTGCGTGCCCATGAAGAACACCTTGTCGCCCGCGGCCAGCTGCGTCTTTCCCCGAGGAATCAGGAACTCCTCGCCCCTCTTGACGGCCACCGCCAGCGCGCCCGGCGGCAGCTTGAGCGTGGCGAGGGGCCCCCGCGCGAGCGACGACCCGGCCTCCAGCCGGTACTCCAGGAGCCGGACGCGGTCGCCGAGGAACGCCTCCGCGTCGATCGCCCCGGGGGCCTTGATGACGCGAACGATGTCGTCGGCAAGCTGCGCCTCGGGCCACAGGATCCGGTCGATGCCGAACTGCTCGCGCAGCAGGTCGCCCCCCCCGTCGGGCTGCAGGAAGTCTTCCTTCGATACGAGGCAGATCGTCTTCGGCGACCCGACGCGGTTCGCCAGCGCGCAGGCGACCACGTTCACCTCGTCGAGGCCGGTGCAGCCGACCAGCAGGTCACAGCGCTCGATCCCCGCCCGGCGCAGCATCGCGGTGCTCGTTCCGCTTCCGTGCAAAAACTCCACGTCCAGCGACGAGAACCGCTCGCCGACCGTGGGATCGTGGTCGATGACGACGACGTCGTGGGCGTCCGAGAGCGCCCGCGCCAGCGCGTGACCGACTTCGCCTCCGCCGATGATGATCAGGTGCATGGGACGCCGCGCCGAGGCTTCAGGAAGCTTTGAGCTGGTCGATCGCCTGGCGCGCCCAGTCGGGGTCGTTCAACATCGCGCGCCCGATCCCGACCAGGTCGGCCCATTCCTCCCGGACGATCTCGTCGGCCATCGCGGCATCCGAGATGCCGCCGGTGACCAGCACGGGGACGCCGACGCGCGACCGGATTGCCTGGGCGAGCGGCAGGAAGTAGGCCGAGCCCTTGCCGGCGCCCCTCGATCCCTGCAGGCCGCCGGAGACGTCGATCAGGTTCACGCTGTTGTCCGCGAGGCAGGCTGCCACCGACGCTCCGTCTTCGATTCCCAGCCCGCCGGGCGTCTCGTCGTCGGCGCCGAGCCGGACGAAGACCGGGAAGTGGGCGCCCACCCGGCGGCGCACGCTCGAGACGACCTCGCGGTGCAGGCGGGCGCGCTGCTCGAGGGGGCCGCCGTAGTCGTCGGTTCGCCGGTTGGTGAGCGGCGACAGGAACTGCGACAGCAGGTACCCGTGGGCGGCGTGGATCTGGACCGCGTCGAACCCCGCGGCGGCCGCGCGGCCTGCCGCCTCCCCGAAGGCGGCAATCACTTCCTGGATCTGCGGGACCTTCATCTCCTCTGGCACGTCGCCCTCGGGCTCGTACGGGTGGCGGAGGGCCGAGGGCGCCAGCGGGGCGGCGCCCAGCACACGCCGCGAGCCGCGCGATCCGGCATGGGCGAGCTGGAGGCACACGGCCGCCCCCTCCGCCTTCACCGCCGCAGCAAGCCGGCCGAGCCCCTCGATGGTGGCATCGTTGTGGACGCCCATCTGTCCCTGGGAATGGCGGCCCCGCTCGTGCACGAAGGTGTGCTCCACGATGATCAGGCCGCAGCCGGCTGCTGCCCGGCGGCGATGGTACTCCACGATCGGCGGGGTCACGAACCCCTCCGGCGTCGCCAGTCCGGAGCACATGGGCGGCATGACGATTCGGTTCCGCAGGTGGAGGGTCGTGAACCGCAGCGGCGAGAGCAGGGTCGGCATGGGAGAGAAATGTAAAAGGGAAGAGGCAGAATGTAAAAGGAAAACAACCGCGCGTCATCCCTTCCGCAATCTGCCTGCGCCCTGCTACGCTCCCGCCGCCGGGAGAGTCCTGGACCAGCAGCCTGGGGGCTATGCCGGCTCGCCGAACCGGAGCGCCATCATCGTCGCGTCGTCGAGAGGCTCGGCGCGGCCGCGGAACGCCCGGACGTCCTGCTCGATGCGGCCGAGCAGGGAGTCGACCTCGCGCGGACCGGCGGCAACCAGGAGCGACTCGAGCCGCTCGATGCCCCAGACGTCGCCCGCTTCGTTCTCCGTCTCGACCATGCCGTCCGTGTAAAAGAACAGCAGGTCGCCCGGTGCCAGCGTGACCGAGCGCTCCTGGTAGCCGTGGCCGGCGAACAGGCCGAGCGGCATGCCGGTCGTCGTGAGCCGGTCGAGACCTCCAGGCCGCAGCACGAACTGCGTGTTGTGGCCGGCGTTCACGTACCGCAGCACGCCCCGCCGCGGGTCGAGGATGCCGACGAAGAGCGTGAGGAAGACTTCCGGAGGCGTGTGGGCCTCCAGGTCGGCGTCGAGGGCGTCGGCCAGCGCGGCCAGATCCTGCTCGAGGGGCAGCCTCGCCCGCAGCGTCGCCTGCACGTTCGCCATCAGCAGCGCCGCACCCACGCCCTTCCCGGACACGTCGCCGACCAGCAGCGCGATGTCTCCCGACGGCAGGACGAAGTAGTTGAAGAAGTCGCCCCCCACCTCGCGCGCCGGGATCGAGACCCCCTTCACCTCGGTGACGCCGAGACGGAGCGGCTCGCACGGGAGGATGCCGGTCTGGATCTGGCGGCACAGCTCCAGCTCGCGGTGCAGCCGCTCCTGCTCGACGAGCAGCGCCTGGTGCGCGGCAAGATCCTGGGCCATCTGGTTGAAGGCGCCCGCCAGCTCGCCGAACTCGTCGCGTGAGCGCACGGGGATGCGCGTCGAGAGGTCTCCCTGCGCGATCCGCTGCACGCCCGCCATCAGCGAGCGCAGATGCCGGGTCATGCCCGAGGCGAGCGGCAGCGAACCCGCGAAGACCAGGGCGATCAGGCCGAACCCCATGCCGAAGTTCAGGGCGGCGGCCCGCTGCAGCTCGCGCAGGTCGTCGGCGATGGGCCGTGCAATCCCCACCGTCACGCCCGTCCGGTCCTTGTGGGTGGCCACCACCCAGTCGTCGATCGTGCGCGTGGCGGTGCCGTCGACCCGGGCGAGCGATGCCGGGCGCAGCGCCGCGATTTGCCGGTCGCCTCCGGCGGGGGTGTGCACCTGGCCATCGGCGTCGACCGCAAACGGGATCTCTCCCTGGTGCCGCCGCGTGTTCGCGAGGACCGGCGCCAGCATCCGCTTCGCGTTGAGCCGGGCCTTGATGCGGGCCACCTGCTGGCCGTTCTCCTCGACCGAGCAGCTCAAATCGTTCCCCTTGAACACCGTTACCGTCTTCACCTTCACCGCGGCAGGCTTGGGCGGCCGGGCGGGCGCCCCCCCTGCGCCCGCCGCAGAGCGCTCGCCACGGCGTGCCGCCTCCACCGACAACGCCTGCAGGTCGCCGACGCCGCGCTGGATCTGCATCTGGAGGTCGCGCGCCCAGGCGGCGAACTCGGCTTGCCCGGCCGCCGAGGCGCCCGCGGCCCGGTACTTGGCCATGGCGGTTTCGATCATCTTCGGGACCTCCACCGTCAGGCGTCCGGCCCCGTCCACCGCGATCAGGCTGTCGCGCCCCTTGGCGGCACGCTCCGCCATCGCGTCCACCTTCCCGGCCGGGGGCGCGGCCGCTGCGGCAGGCGCCGGCGGCGCCGGCGGAGCAGCCGGTTCGGGCGCGCCGGGCACCTCGCGCCCCCCGGTGGCGATCGATTCGGGGACGATCTCCAGGCGCTCCAGCATCGGCGCCACCTCGCCCAGGGTGCTGACCAACTCGCCGGCAATCGCCTCGGCGGGCAACCGCTTCGCCGGCCGGGGCGTCAGCGTGGCGATGTCGCCCTCGGCCACATGGTCGTCGGCCGGCCACAGGCCTTCGGCCGGGGCCGTCCACAGCTTGTCAATCCGCCGCTCGAGGTCGCGGGTCACCCAGTCCATCCGCTGACCCAACTCGGCCGCCAGGTTCCTCGCCTGCTGCTCGGCAGCGTGCCGGAGGGCCGCCCGCGACGTGCTGTAGGAGTACAGCGTGACGACGGTGAGAGGGATGACGGAGATGGCGAAGAAGGCTAGCGTCAGGCGGCTGCGGAGGCTCATGGTTTCCTCGCGGGGTGCTGACAGGATAGACGATGGGCGGGGGCGGGCGGTTCTGGCGATGATTACGGTTCTTGCACCTCATCCGGCATTTCGGTTGACGCGAACCGGACCGCCTGGCGGCGGCCGCCGGCCGTTGTGAGGTTTTCAAGAGAATTTCAGCCCTGCGCGCTGGCGTGGTTGTTGCCGACGCCCTGGCGCCATGCTCGACTTCTGCCCGCGGTGGATCGCCGAGCGCCTCGGCCACTCGGCCGACCCGGTCTACTTCGCCACCTGGCGCGTCTCGGGCTGGCAGCCGGGGCTCGAGCCGGCCGAGCGCGAGGTCGTCGCCCAGGTGCTGCAGCTGCACCGTGACGCGCGCTGCACGATGCTCGCCTTCGTCGTCATGGACGACCACGTGCACGTGCTCCTGCGTTGCCGGCGCGGCAGCGTGGACTCGGTGCTCGAGGCGATCAAGACGTACTCGGCGCACCGGCTGCGCGATGTCTACGGCCGGTCGGGTGCGATCTGGCAGCACGACTGGTTCGGGCGGAAGGTCCAGGGCGAGGAGGATCTTCGGAGACAGACCGAGTACATCGTGTCAAACCCCTGGAAGCGGTGGCCCTTCACCGAGGGGTATCCCTGGGTGTGGCCCTACTCCTCCCTGACCCACATCCAGCGGTAGCCATGCAGGAACGGCCAGCGCTTCCACGGGTTGCCGACGATTGAGAGCTCCACGTCACGACGGCGCTGAGGCGTGCGAACGGCCTGCGCCTGGTGGCCGGCGGCCCAGATTTCACCCCGCCGGCCGTGGATGCGTTGCAGCTGCTGCTCGGTGGACGACCGCCAGGAGCCGACGATCCGATCGGTCGGCCAGGAGCCGGCACGAGCGAGGGCATGGACGTGATCGTCCATGACGACGAAGGCCAGCAGGGTATAGCGGAACCCGTCGCCGCGTCGAAGGACGGAGGCCACCAGGTCGCGCTCCCGCGAATCGAGCCGGCGCTGACCCGGCGCCAGGCGCCAGGTGATGAAGGACGGATCGCCCACACCGGGTCCAAATCACCTTTCGTGCCACGCCGGCACGGGTGACGGGTGCCCGCCGCGCCGGTTCGAAGGCCCGGGCGAGTGCAGGTCCTGCCAGGCCGGCGCCGTCCGACATGGCGGAAACTGCGTCCGGGTGCCGGTCCCGTCTGCTATCCTCGGCGGGATGCGGCGACCGAGGCGGCGCGGGCAGTGAGTCCGTGGGAGATTGGCGGGATTGCGGTGGGGCTGGCGGCCGACGCGAGCGCCGTCGCCCTGGCGGCGGGGTCGAGCGCCCTTGCGCGGGGCTTCCGGTTCCGGTTCCGCCTGGCCTTCCACTTCGGCCTGTTCCAGTTCATGATGCCGCTGGCGGGGTGGCTGGTCGGCGCCCGGGTCGCCCGCTACCTCGGTGCCGTCGATCACTGGGTGGCCTTCGGCATCCTCGCGTACGTCGGCGGCCGCATGATCGCGGACGGCCTGTCGGCGAAGCCGCGAACCGCGCCGCGTGATCCGAGCCGGGGCCTGACGCTGGTAATGCTGTCGGTTGCAACGAGCCTGGACGCGTTCGCGGTGGGCTTGTCGCTGGCGATGATCGACGCGGGCATCTGGTGGGCGAGCGTCACGATCGGCGCCGTTACGGGCCTGCTTTCGGCGATCGCGCTGCGCGCCGGCTCGGTGCTCGGGGCGGCCGCAGGCCGGCGGATGGAGGTGGCGGGCGGCCTCGTGCTGGTGGCCGTTGGGCTTCGTATCCTGGGTCAGCACCTCATGGCCTGAGCGGTGGCGTCGTTGGGGCGGCTTGGCATCGGCACCCGGATTGACACATGACGACCCTCGTGGATCGCGTGGCCGCACTGGTGGAGGCGTTCGAAGGCCGCCCGACCTGGGACGAGTACTTCATGGCCGCGGCGTTGTTGATGGCCTCGAGGTCGGCCTGCGGCCGTCTTCACGTGGGGTGTGTCCTCGTGTCGGCGGGGGCGTACCCGCACCGGGTCATCGCGGCAGGCTACAACGGGTTCCTTCCAGGGTGCGCGCACCAGTCGCGCCTGCGCGACGGCCACGAGCAGGCGACGGTGCACGCCGAGCAGAACGCAATCGCGGACGCGGCGCGGCGCGGCGTCAGCGTGGGCGGCGCCACCGCCTACGTGACGCATTTTCCGTGCATCAACTGTGCGAAGATCCTGGCCGCTGCAGGGGTACGGGCGGTAAAGTACCACCACGACTACGACCACGACCCGCTCGTGGACGCGTTGTGCGGCGAGGCCGGCATCGGCCTCGTGCAGTTGTAGAACCGGCCGCCGCCCTGGCCAGCAGCGCCCTCTCTCGGCACCTGCCAGGCAGGTTCCCGTCGAGGAAACCGCTCGTTCGTCCGGCCGGACGTCAGACGTGGTGTCAGGGAGTATTGGCTGTCGTGAAATGTGATTAAATGACGACGCGGGGGAGCGTCCCCTCTTGTGCAACCCTGCCCCTTGGAAGCGCTGACCATGCAGTTGACCCGCGCGGCTGACTACGGCGTTCGTGTCATGATGCACCTCGTCTGCCAGGCCTCGGGCACCAGGGCGAGCCTGACCGACCTGGCCGAGGCCGCCGACGTCTCCCCGGCGTTCCTGTCCAAGGTGCTCCAGCGTCTCGTTCGCGCCGGCCTGCTCGCCTCGCGGCGTGGCAAGCGCGGCGGCTTCGAGATGCTCGAGAAGGGGCGCCAGGCGTCCCTGTACGACGTGCTCGAGGCGCTCGACGGCCTGCCGACCCTCAACGTGTGCCTTCTCGATTCTGGCAGCTGCCACCGGAGCCCCTGGTGTGCGGCCCACACCGTCTGGACGGGGGCCCAGCAGCGCCTGCTCCAGACGCTCCGGGAGACGCCGATCGAGGGGTTGGCGTGGGACAGCCACACCAGGCGGCTGTCGATGCTGCCGCCATCCGGCGCCGCGCAGGGCCAGGGCCCGGTCCGGGCCAACGGGCACGGCGAGGGCAACGGCTGGTGCCCGGTCGAGAGCTAGCTCGCATCACGGCTTTCCCTTGCATCGCGCGGACAGGACGGTAGAATCCCGTTCATGTCTCAGCGCTACCTGCTCGGCCTCGACATCGGCAGCTCCTTCGTAAAGGCATCGCTCCTCGACGTGGCTACCGGCCGCGCCGTGGCGGCCGCCTCGGCCCCGGCAAGCGAGATGGCCATCGCCGCCCCGCAGCCGGGATGGGCCGAACAGGATCCGCGCGAGTGGTGGCGGCACGGAGTTGCCGCCACCCGCGAGGTCCTCAC
Source organism: Vicinamibacterales bacterium (assembly GCA_035348395.1). Lineage (GTDB taxonomy): Bacteria > Acidobacteriota > Vicinamibacteria > Vicinamibacterales > Fen-181 > JARKSS01. The sequence continues at coordinate 9,987 of DAOPQX010000031.1, forward strand.
CCGGGCCGGCGCACCTGCCTCCGCCGTGGCCGGCATCGGCATCTCCTATCAGATGCACGGCCTGGTGCTCGTGGACCGCCGCGGCCAGCCGCTCCGGCCATCGATCATCTGGTGTGACAGCCGCGCGGTGCCGGTGGGAGAGGCGGCCTTCGAGCGCATCGGGCGCCTGACCTGCCTGGCCCGTGTCCTCAATTCCCCTGGCAACTTCACCGCCGCCAAGCTCGCCTGGGTGCGGGCGAACGAGCCCGACGTGTTTGCCGCCGCGGACAAGGCGATGCTGCCGGGAGATTACGTCGCCTTCCGGCTGACCGGCCGCGCCGCCACCACCGCCTCGGGCCTGTCGGAGGGCGTGCTGTGGGACTTCCTCGATCGACGGGTCTCGGCCGACGTTCTCGGGGCGCTCGACCTGCCCGGCCGGCTCTTGCCGGAGCTGGTGCCGACCTTCGGCGAGCAGGGCGTCGTGAGCGCCGAGGCCGCTGCCGAGACCGGGCTGGCCGCGGGCACTCCCGTCTCTTACCGTGCCGGCGATCAGCCGAACAACGCCTTCTCGCTCCGGGTCCTCCACCCGGGCGAGGTGGCGGCGACGGCGGGCACCTCCGGCGTGGTGTACGCGGTCATCGACACGGCGGCCTGGGACAACGAGTCGCGCGTCAACACCTTCCTCCACGTGACCGACCATCCGGGGGCGCCGCGCTACGGCGTTCTCCTGTGCGTGAACGGCACGGGCGCACTCAACAGCTGGCTGAAGCGGCTGCTCGGCGGGGAGCAGGTGTCCTACGACGAGATGAACCGCCTGGCGGCCGAGGTGCCGATCGGCGCCGGCGGGGTCGTGGTGCTTCCCTTCGGGAACGGCGCGGAGCGCTCGCTGGGCAACCGTGAGCCGGGAGCCTCGGTCCACCACCTCTCGCTCGTCCGCCACGGGCGGCCGCACGTGCTGCGCGCGGCGCAGGAAGGCATCGTGTTCGCGCTCCACCACGGGATGGGGATCATGCGCGAGATGGGGCTGCAGGCGACGGCCGTGCGGGCGGGCCGCGCCAACATGTTCCTGAGTCCGGTGTTCGCGCAGGCGTTCGCCGATCTCAGTGGTGCCACGGTGGAGTTGTTCGACACCGACGGCGCGCAGGGAGCCGCGCGCGCCGCCGGTCTTGGGGCGGGCGTGTTTGCGACCGAAGAGGAGGCGTTCAACGGCCTCCGCCCCCTCGACCGCCTCGATCCGGACGCCGGGCGCCAGGCGCAGTACGTGGACGCGTACGCACGGTGGCAGGCGGCACTGAAGAAAGAGCTGGAGCGGGGCTGAGCCCCGCTCCAGCTCAAGGCTCCCGGCTCAGGCCGGGTTCAAGTGCCGGCCGGGCTGCAGCGGCAACCGCAGGGCTTTAGCCCTGCGCGGTTGTCTCTTCCTCCTCCAACAGCCGCCGCTGTCCCTGCAGCGCCTGGATTGGCGCGATGTCCTGCACCACCTCGAGCGTGCCGAGGTACTCGCCCTTCGGGCTGCGGACCGGGAAGTAGCGGATGTGCACCTTGCGGCCGCCCATGTCGATCCAGAACTCGGCCACCTTGCGGCTCCCCGCCTTGAAGTCGGCGAGGATCCGGTTCACCAGGTGCACGCTCTTCTGCGGGTGGCAGTTCTGCACGGCGGTCCCGATGGCGCCCCGGGTTCGCGGGAAGATCTTCTCGCCGCCCTCGTGGCTGAAATACCGGACGCGGTCGTCCTTGTCCACGAACGACAGTTCGACCGGCAGCGTGTTCAGGATGGCGGCGAGCACGTCGCGCTCGACGCCGAACGACAGGTCCTTCAACTCGCCCGCCTCGATGATGTGTTCCGCGAGCGCATAGTACCGGCTCCGCGTGTCGGGGCCCAACGCCGCCTCGACGGCCTCGATACCCGCAACCACCGCCGCGGCGTCGGCCTCGCTCATCACCCGCCGCGCCATCGGGTAGAGGATGTCGTTCTCCTTCCAGTAGTGGTCCTTGAGCAGCGCTGCGTACTCGCCTAACAGGGCTCGCAGCTCGGGCAACACTTCGTGGCCGCCGCCGAGGTACGCCTCGCCGGCCGCCACCAGGCGAGGCAGCAGCGACGTGCCGCGGTCGTGCTCGGCCAGCATGACCGCCAGCGGACCGCCGGCCCGCGGAATGCCCCGCCGCTCGATGAGCGGGAAGAGGTGCTGCTCCTCCTTCTTGTTGTGGCAGGCCTCGACGTAGCCTTGGAAGTACTCGAGGGCGTCGCGCAGGATCGAGGGGGCCGGCCCGCCCGGCGCCTCGAACGTGCGCTCAACCGCCTCGAGAACCCGCTCGGTGGTTTCGTGATCCGTCATCAACAGCTGCGACCAGTCCGACATCGAAGCCTCCGTAGGAGTGAGTGCGGCCGAGGCGTTGGGGCGACCCCTTGTGCTCGCCCCTCAAGCGTAGGGGCGACCCTCGTGGTCGCCCCTCCTGCAGTCCAGCTCCGCAGTGTACTCCGGCCGTCCTTCATGCCGCTATGACCTGGATCAGCCGCGTCGCAGCGCCGGGGCCACCCGCCGCGCGCCGTCCTGTATAATCGCGGCTTCTCGAGGCCGTCCACCTCGACTGACGCCGGCGCCGGTGCGTCGCGGAAAGGAACTGCTCTGGTGCTGGTCTCCTTGTCCCCTCGCCCCGCTCGACCATTCCTGGTATCCCTCGCGCTGCTCCTGCTCGCCATCCCGGCGGCGGCCCAGCAGGCCCCGGCCCTCTCGGTGAACGCGGGCGGCGGCCTGCCTTCCCCCGGGGTGCTGCCGGCCCGCCCGGTTCCCGGGCTGGTGCTGGCCGAGGTCCACCTGCGCGATCTGCCGAGCGCCGACACGATCTGGTCGGTGATCGAGACCGCCGACCCGTTCGTGGTGGTGGATCGCATCGCGAACGGTGGCCTTTACCTCGGCGAGCACGAGTGGTTCGGGAGCCACGGCAGTTCGGGCACGCAGTCGAGCTTCCTGATGGACGGCCTCGACCTCACCGATCCCGAGCGGACCGGCACCCCGCTGATGCAGCTGGACCGGGAGTACTTTCAGGCGGTGGGTGTCGCGTACTCCTTCCTCGCCCCCGAGCTGGGAGGGGCGGGCACCACGCTGGTGCTGGTCCCGCGCGCCGCGGGCAGCCGCTGGGCCGGCCAGCTTCGCGCCGGGTACTTGCCGCACCAGCTGCAGGCCGAGAACGCGCGCGACGGGGCGCCGTCCATCGCGCGGTTTGGGACGACGGGCGGCGCGCAGGTTCGTGTCGGCGGCCCGGTTGCCGAGCGGTTGGGCGTCTTCCTTACCGGTCGCGGCGTCGCGTCGCGGCGCTTCGAGCGAGGGGACCAGACGCCGCTCGACAGCCGCCTGGTATCGGGGTTCCTTCACGCCACGGCCTCGCTCTCCGAGAATCATCGCCTCCGGGTCGTGGCGGCCGCCGATCGGGCGGCGCATCCGTTCTACGCCCGTGCGCGGTTCCCGCTCGCCACCGTGCGTGCGACCGACAACTCGCGCCACCTCCACGCCACCTACGAGCGCGTGACGCCGCGCGGCACCGCCTTCAGCGCCGCCGCCGGATATCAGCGAAGCGAGACGGGCGGCCCTTCCGACGGCCACGGCACCGTGACAGGCGTGATCGAGCGCATCCTCGATGGCCCGGTCCCCGAGCTGGTGGTCCCGCCGGTGGGTCCCCGGGGGCGCTACGGCGCAGTTTTCCAGCTGAATCCCGGTTTCGGCCTCGACCGCCTCGGCCGCTTGTCGGCCGGCCTCTCGCTGAACCACGCCTTCTCACAGCCCGCCATCCAGGCGCGCGCGCTGGTCGGCGAGCTGGTGGACGGCCTGCCTGCCCGCGTCTGGGACTTCGAGAGCGGCTCGGGCGAGGTGCGGCGGCATGCGACCGAGCTGGCGGCCTGGGTGAACGGCCAGGTTGCGCTTGGTTCGCGCCTCGCGCTCGATCTCGGCGCCCGCCTCGACTGGACCGAGGCCCGCTCGGAAGGGCGCGACGAGATGATTCGCTGGCGCACCGTCCTCCCGCGCGGCTTGCTGCAGTGGCAGATTACCGACGGCGGCGGCATCAACGCCTTCCTCGGGTACGGCCTCTACCGCCACCGCCTGCCGCTCGGGTACCTGGCCTACGGCGACCCCGGTGCTCCGGCGGGTCTCGTCTACCGGTGGGACGACCGAAACGGCGACCGGTGGCTTCAGCCCGGAGAGGTGGGCCGCCTGGTGGCGGCGGCCGGCCCGGGCGCCCGCTCCTACTTCGAGAGCCGGATCGACCCGGATCTCGAGGCTCCGATCGCACGGCAGCTGGTGCTTGGCTTCGATCTGCGGATGGGCGAGCGCTGGCGGTGGAAGACGACCGGCTTCGAGCGGCGTGACGTCGGACTGGTCGCCCCGGTCAACGAGGGGGTGACGCTGGCCGACTACCGGCCGATCGACATCGAGGACCGCGGGGCCGACTTCCTCAATCCCATCGACGACCGGCTGCTCACCGTTTACGACCGGCTGCCCTCGTCGTTCGGACGCGACCGGGACGTGCTCACCAACCCGGACGGCCACGACGCCCACTACATCGGCGTGGACGTCGCGCTCGAGCGCGTCTTCGACGGCCGGTGGCACATGCTGTTCGGCGCCGCGGCGCACCGGTCGGACGGCCTGGCCGGCAACCGCGGCTTCCACGTGAACGAGAACGACGTCGGCGTGCTGGGAGAGGCGTTCCAGAACCCGAACGCGCTCACCTACACGCGGGGCCGCCTGTTCTTCGAGCGTGGCTACATCATCAAGTGGTCGGGAGGGGTCGTCACCGCCAGCGGGCTGCACCTCGGGGCGGTGGCGCGCTACCAGGACGGCCAGCATTTCGCCCGCATGGTCATCGTTCCCGACCTCGCGCAGGGCCCCGAGGCCGTCCAGGCCTACACGCGCGGGCACAGCCGCTTCACCTTCACCTTCACCCTCGACGCGCGGATCGAGCAGGCGTTCCGGGTGGGCGGCGCCCGGCTCGGCCTGATGGTCGAGGCGTTCAACCTGCTGAACACCGCCAACGAGGTGGAGGAGGACCCGGTCACCACGCGCCTTTTCCGGGCGAGCACCGTCGTGCAGCCCCCGCGCGCGATCCGCTTCGGCCTCCGCTACGATTTCTGAGGGACCGCTGTCCTGAGCTACTTCGCGCCGGCCGCGAGCCGCTCGCGCACCTTCTGCACTTCGCGGTGGAAGACGAAGAGCGGATCGGCGCTCTCGGTGTGCGTGGTGAAGTTCCAGGTCTTGCCGCCGCGACGCTTCACCCGAAGGTTCTTCTTCAGGTAGTCCACCTCGAAGCTCTCGAGCTGATCGAAGGAAAGGGAGAAGGCGTCGTTCTTCTGCGTGGTCTCGTACCTGAGCCCCCGCGGCGTTGCGACCAGCCGCCCCTCGCACGAGCCGACGCCGTGCTTGTGCACGACGTCCAGCGCTTCGTCCAGCCGGATCTCCTTGAACCGCACCATCACGTCGGATGGTCCCGGCTCCACCTCGATGGTGCGCGACTGGCCCTCGTAGCCGTCGGCCGAGAGGTTCAGCGTGTGGGTTCCGGGCGCGACGCCGCGCGCGGTGACCGGCGTCTCGCCGAGGTACTGCCGATCGAGGAACACCATCGCCCCCGGCACGTCGCTGTCGATGCGAAGCTCGCCGAGCGTGGGGGGCGCCGGTTCGGGCGCCGGCTTCGGCGCCTCTGGCGCCCTTCTCCGGGCCCGCGGGCGCTCGGACGGCTCTTCGGCCGGCTTCCCGGGAACCGGCTCGGGAACGGTGGCCGCGGAGGGCTGGGGCGCCGGGCGGGCCGGCGACTCGGCCTCGGGCTGTGCGGGCGGCCGATCGCCCCCGCCGACCGCCCAGAGCAGCAGGCCAACCAGCAGCACCACGCCACCGAGGGCGGCCATGACGACGACCAACCGCGACACGCGAGGCTCGTGTTCGTCCATAGGTGTGGTTGAACGGCCTGTTCACTCCCACTCGATCGTCCCGGGCGGTTTCGTGCTCACGTCGATCGCCAGGCCCGCCACACCGGGGAGGGCGAGGATCGACCGCTGCCACTCGTCCAGCAGCGTCTCGGGCAGGCGAGCCGGCGTTGCGGTCATCGCTCGCTCGGAGTGGATGGGCCGGACGACGATCAGCTCGCGCCCCTGCCCGTCGAGCGCCAGCGGCACCAGCACGGTCGGGCACTGCCAGATCCGATCGTAGGAGCCGGAGCGGCGCAGGCCGTCCATCACGATCGCGTCCGCCTCGCGAAGCAGGTCGAGCCGCTCGCGCGTGACGCCGGCCGGGACCGGCCGTGCCTCGCGAGGCAGGCGAGGCCCGACGTTCCAGACGCACCGGTTGACGCCCGGCACGTGCCGGAAGATCATCCCGGCGGCCTCGAGCACGCGCTCCCACCCGGGGTCGCCGTGGAGGAGCACCGGGTGCTCGTACGACCGCAGGTCGGCCTTCACCCCGACCGACCGGATCGGCAGGGCCAGCGTGGAGAGCCCGTACTCCCCCGCCACCCGCGCCGCGGCCGGCTCGATCTCGCCGAAGCCCTCGCGGTCTTCGATGCCGTCCGAGCAGAGCAGCCGCACGCCGAGGCCGGGCCCGGGGAAGGGGTGCCTCCACAGCAGCTCGCGGGGAAGTCCCAGCTGTTCGCCCAGCTCGCGAACCTCCACCTTGTACAGCTCGGCGAGCGGCTCGACCACTTTCCCCGCCGCGATCATCTCCTCGACGATGGGCACCCGGTTGTGGTGGGTCTTGATGGTGTCGGCGCGCTTGGTCCCGCCCGTTTCGATCGTGTCGGGGTAGATGGTCCCCTGGCCCAGCAGGTGGTCTTCGATCCCGAGGCGCCTCGCCTCGCGTTCGAAGACCTCGATGAAGGTCTCCCCGATGATCGCGCGCTTCCGCTCGGGCGCGACGACGCCGGCGAGCGCGCGCAGGAAGTCGTCGCTGGCGTCCACGAAGTGGACGTGACGGCCGAGGCCGAGCGCCCGCAGCATCTCCACGACCTTGCGGCTCTCGTCCTTCCGCATCAGGCCGTTGTCCACGTGCAGCAGGTGCAGGCGGTCGGCGCCGACGGCCATCGCGAACAGCTTCGCGGCGACCGTCGAGTCCACGCCGCCCGAGGCGAGCAGGAACACCGAGCGGTCGCCCACCTGGCGCCGCACGCGCTCGACCTGCTCCTCGAGGTACCGCTCCATCGTCCACGACGGGCGGCAGCCGCAGATGCGCAGCACGAAGTTGGCGATCATCTCGTCGCCGTGCTCGGTGTCGTCCACCTCCGGGTGGAACTGGACGCCGTAGCGGCGGTGGGTGTCCGAGCCGATCGCCGCGAAGCGGTGGCCCTCGCCGCCCTCGCCGAGCGCGGTGTAGCCCAGCTCCTCGAACCCCGGGCCTACCGAGACGACCGAGTCGAAGTGGCTCATCCACACCCGCTCGATCTTGCCGAGGCCCGCAAACAGGGGGTGGTCGTCCCGCACCAGGTGCAGGGAGGCCGGGCCCCACTCGCGGCCGCCGTGAACCACCTGGCCGCCGTAGTGCTTCGCGATTTCCTGGTGACCGAAGCAGAACCCGACGATCGGCACGTCGAGGTCGTAGATGCCCTTCGTGTACTCGGAGTCCTCGCCGAACGACGACAGCGCCGGGCTCCCCGACAGGATGATGCCCCTGTACTTGCGGAACGCCTCGAGCGGATCCTCCGGCTGTCGGATCTCGGCGAGCACGTGCAGGCGCCGGACCTTGGTGGCGATCAGATGGGCGTACTGCCCGCCGAAATCAACCACCGCGATCGCGTCGTGGACCGCCTCGTGCTCTTCAGCCATACGCC
>DAOPQX010000032.1:0-17648 GCA_035348395.1 Vicinamibacterales bacterium
CGGCGGCGCTGCTCGATTGGCTGATGCTGGCGGCGATCGACCTGGTGGTCGTGTATTTCACGCTCCGCATCTGCCAGCTGACGGTTGCCGAGATTGGGCGGCTGCCGGTGGCGCCGATGGCCCTCTTCTTCGTCCTGCTGAACGGCGGCTACCTGGCGCTGCTGACCGGCGCCGGCGGGCAGACGATCGGCAAGATGGCCTTCGAACTGAAGGTCGTCGGCATCCACGGGGAGGCGGTGCCGATGGGCCAGGCGATGCTGCGAACGCTCGCGCTGCTCGCCAGCGCCGTGCCCGCCGGCCTGGGCCTGTTGTCGGTCGTGATCGACGGCAGCCGCCGTGGCCTGCACGATCGGATCTCCCGTACGCGCGTCGTCGTGCACGAGGCCCGGTCTTGAACGAACCTCCGTCCCTCCTCGCAGCCCCTTGACGCATCGCCGCCCGCACCCATGAGACGTCTCGCCATCTTCCTCGCCACCGCCGGCTATTCCGGGTACTTTCCCTTCGCCCCAGGCACCGTCGGCTCGGCCGTCGGTCTCGTCCTGTTCGCGGCGCTCCGCTGGTTCGCGACACCCCTGGCCGAGGTCGCCGCCGTCGTCGCGATCTCGCTGGCTGGCGTCTGGGCCGCTCACGAGGCCGAGCTCCACTGGGGCCGCAGGGATCCCGGCGCCATCGTCATCGACGAGGTGGCGGGGATGCTGGTCACGCTCCTCGCCGTCCCCGTTTCCTGGGCCGGAGCGCTTCTCGGCTTCCTGCTGTTCCGCGCCTACGACATCGCGAAACCCTTTGGGGCTCGCCAGTTCGAGCGGCTGCCCGGCGGGTACGGCGTGATGGCCGACGACCTGGTAGCCGGCCTGTACGCGAACCTCACGCTGCGGGCCGCCCTCTGGCTGCTGCCGGCGCTGTCCGCGTGAGAAAATGGGGCCGGTGCCCCTCTTCGGGAGACCCATGCACGGAGCGACCGCCCCGAGGCGCGCAGCCATCCTCGCCGTGGGCAGCGAGCTGCTGACCCCCTTCCGCACCGACTCGAATTCCCTGGCGATCACCTCGGCCCTGAACGACCTCGGCATCCGCGTCGTCTGGAAGGCGATCGTGGGCGATCAGCAGGACGAGCTGGCCGGCGCGGTGAGGCACGCCCTGTCGCTCGCCGACCTGCTGGTGCTCACCGGGGGCCTCGGGCCGACCGACGACGACGTCACGCGCGAGGCCGTGGCCGAGGCGCTTGGCCTGCCGCTCGAGGAGCACGAGGCGATCGCGGAGGGGCTGCGAGCCCGGTTCGCCGCGCGCGGCCTCGAGATGCCGGCCATCAACCGCCGCCAGGCCAAGGTGATCGCGGGCGCGACGATCTTGCCGAACGCCAACGGCACCGCCCCCGGGCAGTGGATCGCGGCCGGCGGACGGTACGTCCTGCTGTTGCCCGGCCCGCCCCGCGAGATGCGGCCGATGCTCGCCGCCGTGCTCGCCGCCAAGGTGGCGCCGCTCGTGAAGGGGGCGCGCGTCATGCGGCGGGTGGTGAAGATCGCCGGCCGCCCCGAGTCGTGGGTCGAGGAGCGGGCGCACCAGCTGTATGGCGCGTGGCGCGAACGCGTGCCGCCGATCGAGGAGAGCACCCTCGCCTCGCCCGGCCAGGTCGAGCTGCACCTGTCGGTCGTGGCGCCTTCGGAAGCCGAAGGGCATGCGGCGCTGCAACGGGCGGTGGACGAGCTGCTCGCCGTCTTCGAGGGGGAGGTGTTCAGCACGGACGGCCGTTCGCTGGAGGAGGTCGTCGGCGACCTGCTACGGCGGCGCGGCTGGCGTGTTGCGCTCGCCGAGTCGTGCACCGGCGGCCTCGCCTGCTCACGCCTCACCGACGTGCCGGGCAGCTCCGACTACGTCGAGCGGGGCTTCGTCACCTACAGCAACCGGGCGAAGACCGAGCTGCTCGGCGTGGGGGAGGAGCTGTTCGCCGCGCACGGGGCCGTCAGCGAGGCGGTGGCCGAAGCGATGGCCGCCGGTGCGCGCGCGAGGGCGGACGTGGAGATCGCTGTCGGCATCACGGGGATCGCGGGACCGGGCGGCGGCAGCCGCGAGAAGCCCGTCGGCACCGTGGCCATCGCCGTCGCCTGGCCGGGCGGCGGGTGCGTCGAGCGATACCGCTTCACCGGCGATCGGCAGGCCGTGAAGTTCCAGGCCTCGCAGGCGGCCCTGACGCTGCTTCGGAAGAGGCTCGAGCAGGTGTGATGGACGAATCGAGAGGACCTCGGCTCTTCTTCGCGGTCGAGCTGGACGAGGCCGTGCGCCGCGCCGCCGCCCGTGTCGCCGCGGAGCTGTCGCGGGCGCTCGCGGCCGACGGCCGCGCCGAGGTGTCGTGGGTTCGCGCGGAGAACATGCACCTCACGGTCCGGTTCCTCGGCGAGACTCCGGCGCCGCGCGTTGCGCCGCTCGTCGAGGCCTTCGCGGTCCCGCTCGCGACACCGCCCTTCGAGCTGCGCTTCGCCGGCCTCGGCACGTTTCCGCCGAGCGGCCCCGCACGGGTGATCTGGCTCGGCATCGTGGCGGGCCATGACCAACTGGCCGCGGTTCATCGCGAAGTGGAGGACAGGCTGGGCCCCCTCGGCGTCGAGCGCGAGGAGCGGCCGTACCGGGCGCACCTGACGCTTGGCCGGGTCCGCGGCCGGCTGGGGCCGCGGGCCGCTTCGATCGTCGGTGGAACCGTGGCGGCGGGTGTCCCCGCCAGCGCTGCACGCGAGGTCACGCTGTTCGAGAGCCGGCTCTCGCCGCGCGGGGCCATCTACACGGCGCTGTGCCGCACGGCGCTCGGCACGGCGCGCAAGGAAGGCCGATGAAGCCGATTGGGATCCTCGGTGCGGGGAGCTGGGGTACAGCGCTCGCCGTCCACCTCGCGCGGACCGGTCACCAGGTGCGCCTCTGGGCGCGAGAGGCGGAAATCGTCGAGCAGCTGCGCGATCGCCGCGAGAACGAGACGTTCCTGCCGGGGATTCCGGTGCCGCCGTCGGTCGAGCCGTGCGGCGGTTTCGACCGCGCGCTCGACGGCGCGGGCCTCGTCCTCGTGGCGGTGCCCTCGCACGGCGTGCGGGACGTGCTTCGGGGCGCCGCCCCGCTCCTTCCGCCCGGGGCGGTGATCGTGAGCGTGACCAAGGGGCTCGAGCCCGGCACCCTGCTGCGTCCTTCGGAAGTCATCGCGCAGGAGGCGGGACGAGGTCACCCGGTGGTGGTGCTGTCGGGCCCCAGCTTCGCCCGCGAGGTGGCCCGCGAGCTGCCGACGGCGGTCTGTGCCGCGTCCGAGGACCTCGCCGCGGCCCACCTCGTGCAGGCGGAGTTTCGCGGCCGCTTCTTTCGCCTCTACACGACCCCCGACGTGGTCGGCGTGGAGATCGGCGCGGCGCTGAAGAACGTGATCGCGATCGCGGCGGGCGTGGTGGAAGGGCTGGGGCTTGGGCACAACGCGATGGCGGCTCTCATCACGAGGGGCCTGACGGAGATCTCGCGGCTCGCCAGCGCGCTCGGCGCCCGCCGCGAGACCCTGGCGGGGCTCACCGGCCTCGGCGACCTGGTGCTCACGTGCACCGGGGGGCTGAGCCGCAACCGCCAGGTCGGGATCGAGCTCGGGCGGGGCCGCCCGCTCGATGACATCCTGGGACACATGAAGATGGTGGCCGAAGGTGTGCAGACCACGGCGGCCGCACTGGCCCTCGGCGCGCGGGTCGGGATCGAGCTGCCCATCGCCGCGCAGATGGCGGAGGTCCTCTCGGGGCGGAAGTCGCCGCGCGCTGCGGCCGAGGAGCTGATGCTCCGCCCGCAGAAAGGCGAGCCCGAGGGCGGATGGTAGAATCGCGGGATGGGCTTGTTCGACCGCCTGCGTGAAGGCCTCACCCGCACCAAGCAGCAGCTCGTCGATCGATTCGAGGACATCGTCCGGCACGCCGACGCCCCCGAGCGCCGCGGGCGCGAGGTGGACGTCGAAACGCTCGAGGCGCTGGAGGAGCTGCTCATCACCGCCGACGTCGGCGTGGCCGCAACCGAGCGGATCGTGAGCGCGGTCAAGGGGCGGAGCCGCGAGAGGGCGAGCCTGCGCGACCTGGTGAAGGACGAGATCCGCGCCGTCTTCGCCGCGGCCGACGCCGCCTCGCCGGGCAGCGGGCAGGCCGGCTTCGCGCCGCCCCGCGTCGTCCTGGTGGTCGGCGTGAACGGGACCGGGAAGACCACCACGGTCGGCAAGCTGGCGAACCTGCTGAAGTCGCAGGGGGCGCGACCCCTGATCTGCGCCGCCGACACCTTCCGCGCCGCCGCGGTGGAGCAGCTCGCGATCTGGGCCGAGCGGGCCGGCGTGGACATCATACGGGCGCGCGAGGGCGCCGACCCGGCCGCGGTCGTCTACGACGCGATCGCCTCGGGCAAGGCGCGGGGGCGCGATCCAATCCTCGTCGACACCGCCGGGCGAATCCACACGCGCGTCAACCTGATGAACGAGCTGGAGAAGATCCGGCGGGTTGCGGCGCGCGAGGTGACGGGCGCCCCGCACGAGGTCCTCCTCGTCCTCGACGCCACGGTCGGGCAGAACGGGCTGTCCCAGGCGCGTCAGTTCACCGAGGTCGCGGGCGTCAACGGCGTCGTGCTGGCCAAGCTCGATGGCACGGCGAAGGGGGGCGTGGCGGTGGCGATCGCCCACGACTTGAAGCTGCCGATTCGGTACGCGGGAGTGGGCGAGGGCATCGACGACCTGGTGCCGTTCTCGGCCGGGGAGTACGTGGACGCGCTGTTCGAAGAGAAGTGGTAAAACGCTGGCGAGGGCACGGCGTGCAGTGCCCCCACGGCTACTCGGCGAACGGGAGGCTGACCTCCGTGCCCTTGCGGCGGGGGAGGCGTCGCCGCTGCCGCTGCGCCAGCTCCTGCACGACGGCGTCCGAGACGGCGGCGGACAGCTCGCGCAGCACCGCGCTCACCAGGCGATCGCGCTGAAGGGTGGCGGTCTTCTTGTCGGGCGGGGCGCCGAACAGCTCGCCGAGATCGACCTGGAGGGCGGCGGCGACCTTCTCGAGCGTGTCGGTCGAGCAGTGTCCGCCCCGGAGGATGTGGCTGACCGTCTCGGGGTGGATCCCGGCCCGCCGGGCCAGTTCAGCCTGCGTCATGCCCTGTTCCTGGAGCAGCGACACCAGCGCGTCGCCCCACCTGGTCATGGTGCCTCCCAACCAAGACGGTTCCGCCCTGCGCATGCTATGTGGCGCGGGGGCCGAGGGCAAGGGGTAAGCCGGGCCGATTGACACCCCTGCCAGAGCCGTTCTACGATAAGGGTTTGCCTGCCATAGCTTTATGGCCGGCTGGAGACGGTCGCCCGCGATGTTCGACGCCCTGAGCACACGCCTGCAGGAGGTGTTCAAGTCCCTGAGGGGCGAGGCACGCCTGACCGAGGCCACCATCGAGGCCGCGCTGCGCGAGATCCGCATGGCGCTGCTCGAGGCCGACGTCAACTTCAAGGTGGTCAAGGCGTTCGTGGACCGCGTGCGCGACAAGGCCACCGGGCAGGACGTGCTGCGGAGCCTGACGCCGGCCCAGCAAGTCGTCAGGATCGTGCGCGACGAGATGATCGCGCTGTTCGGCGACGCGGCGGGCGGTCTGCAGCCCACGTCGCGGTCGCCGCGGGCTATCCTGCTGCTGGGCCTGCAGGGCTCGGGCAAGACGACCACGGCCGGGAAGCTCGGGACCTGGCTGACGCGGCAGGGACGCCACCCGCTGCTGGTCTCGACCGACGTCCGGAGGCCGGCCGCCATCCAGCAGCTCTCGGTGCTGGGGCGGCAGGCGAACTTGCGCGTGTTCGACCCGGAGGGCGACCTCGACCCCGTGCGGCGGGCGACGGGCGCGATGGCCGAGGCGAAGAACCGTGGCTTCGACGTGGTGCTGGTGGACACCGCCGGGCGCCTCCACATCGACGACGAGCTGATGAACGAGCTGCAGGCGATCAAGGACGCCGTGCAGCCTTCCGACCTGCTCTACGTCGCCGACGCCATGACCGGGCAGGACGCGATCAAGAGCGCCGGCGAGTTCAACCGGCGGATCGGCGTCACCGGCGTCACGCTCACCAAGCTCGACGGCGACGCGCGCGGCGGCGCGGCGCTCTCGGTGGTCGCGGTGGTGGGCGTGCCGATCGCGTTTGTCGGCACCGGCGAGCGGCTCGAGGACCTCGAGCCGTTCCACGCCGACCGGCTCGTCTCGCGCCTGCTGGGAATGGGCGACGTCTTGTCGCTCATCGAGAAGGCCGAGCAGGCGATCGACCAGGAGGACGCCGAGCGGCTCGAACGGAAGATCCGCGAGGACGACTTCACGCTCGAGGATTTCCGCGACCAGCTGCGGACGATCCGCAAGATGGGGCCCCTCGAGAGCATTCTCGGGATGATCCCGGGGATGGGGAACCTCAAGCAGCTGGCCGAGAACAAGCCGGACGAGAAGCAGCTGTCGCGCGTCGAGGCGATCATCAACTCGATGACGCCGGCCGAGCGCGCCGATTACCGCATCGTCAACGGCAGCCGGCGCAAGCGGATCGCGCTCGGCAGCGGCACCTCGGTCGAGGAAGTGAACCGGCTGCTGAAGCAGTTCCAGCAGATGCGCAAGATGCTGAAGAGCCTCGGCGGCATGGCTGGCGGCGGCAAGGGCGCGGTGAAGCGCCTGCGGCGGATGGGGCGGTTCTGACGGGATGGGGCGTCTTTCGAAAGGGTACTCGATGTTGGCGATTCGCTTGAGCCGGACGGGATCGAAGAGGCAGGCGCACTACCGCGTTGTCGTGTGCGAGGCGCGGCAGGCGACCGAGAGCAGATTCCTGGAGATCCTCGGTCACTACAACCCGCGCACGCAGCCGGCCACCGTGAAGGTCGACCGCGAGCGCGTCGAGCACTGGCTGAAGGCCGGGGCGCGGCCGTCCCAGACGGTCCGCACGCTGCTGGCGCGCCACCTGACCGAGACTCCTGCCCCAGAGGCGGCCCCGGAGACGGGGGCGGCCGGGCAGTGAGCACCGCTCGCGAGGTGGTGGAGGTCGTGGCGCGGGCGCTCGTGGACGACCCCGAGGCGGTGCGCGTCACTGAGACCGACCACCGCGGGACCGCGGTGATCGAGCTGTTCGTTGCGCCTGACGACCTCGGCCGGGTGATCGGGCGCCAGGGCCGTACGGCCTCGGCCCTGCGCACCCTGGTCGCCGCGGCGGCCGAGCACTCCGGCGTCAAGGCGACGCTCGAGATCCGCGAGCCGAGCGGGCGGTGAACCCCGCGGAGGCCCGCGCGGCCTGGGACGAGTACGCGCTGGTCGGCCGGATCGCCCGCGCGCACGGCAACCGCGGGCAGGTGATCGTCAACCCGGACACCGACTTTGTCGAGGAGCGGTTCCGGGTCGGGTCGATCCTGCGGACCTGGCGCGACGGGCGGATCGAGGAACTGCGGGTGACGGCCTACCGGCTGCACCTCGGCCGGCCGGTCATCGCTCTCGAGGGCGTCGAGACGATGGACGACGCCGAGGCGATGGCGGGCCTCGAGCTGCGAATCCCGGCCGGCGAGCTGGCGCCGCTGCCCGAGGGGACCTTCTACCGGCACGATCTGGTCGGCTGCCGGGTCGAGACGACCGGGGGGCAGGCGGTGGGAGAGGTGGCCGCGGTCGAGGGCGACATGGGCGCCAGCCGCCTGGTGCTTCGAACCGCGCGCGGGGAAGTGCTGATTCCGCTCGCGGTGGAAATCTGCGTGCGGATCGAGCCGGCCGCCCGGCGGATCGTGATCAATCCGCCCGAGGGCCTGCTCGACGTGAACCGACGCCCGTGAAGTTCGACATCGTCACGATCTTCCCGCGCATGTTCGAGGGCCCCACCCGCGAGGGGATCCTCGGCCGCGCGATCGAGCGGGGGCTGGTGGACCTCCGGGTCCACGACCTGCGCGACTACACGGACGATCGGCACCGGACGGTGGACGACGTCGCCTACGGCGGCGGGCCGGGCATGGTGCTGAAGCCCGCGCCGCTGTTCCGGGCCGTGGAGGCGATCCGCGAGGCGCGCGGGGCGCCCGACGCCGTGGTCCTCACCTCGCCGCAGGGCCGCCGCTTCTCGCAGGCGGAGGCCGGGCGGCTGAGCGCGCTCTCGCACGTGGTCGTGCTGTGCGGGCGCTACGAGGGGGTGGACGAGCGGGTCCGGGAAGAGCTGGCCACCGAGGAGCTGTCGATCGGCGACTACGTCCTCACCGGAGGCGAGCTGCCGGCGCTGGTCGTGCTCGACGCGGTGGCCAGGCTGCTGCCCGGCGCGGTCGGGGACGAACAGTCGGTGGAGCAGGATTCGTTTCGGCGCGGGTTGCTCGACTACCCGCAGTACACGAGGCCGGCGGAGTTCCGGGGGCGCGCGGTGCCCGCGGTGCTCCTCTCGGGGCACCACGCCGAGGTTCGGCGGTGGCGGAAGCGGCAGGCGCTGACACGGACGCTCGAGCGCCGGCCCGAGCTGATCGAGGCGGCGGAACTGGACGAGGAAGAACGGGCCATCCTGCGCGAGCTGCTGGTGGCGCGACGGAAGGAGATCGACGATGAGCGCGAGGGCGATTGACGGGATCGAGCGCGGCCAGCTGGTCGAACGGCCGCAGCTGCGGTCCGGCGACACGGTGCGGGTGCACGTGAAGGTGCGCGAGGGCGACAAGGAGCGCATCCAGGTGTTCGAGGGGATCGTGATCGGCATGCACCGGGGTGGCGCCCGCGCGACCTTCACCGTCCGCAAGGTGTCGTTCGGCCAGGGCGTCGAGCGCATCTTCCCGCTGCACTCGCCGATCATCGACAAGGTGGACGTGGTGCGCTCCGCCCGGGTGCGGCGCGCCAAGCTGTACTTCCTGCGCGCCCTGAAGGGCAAGGCGGCGCGGATGAAGGAGGCGAAGCGGACGGCGTAGGTTACACTGGGGGCCATGGCCCGGCCGCGCGCCGCGCGCACGCTCGAGAACGCCCTTCGCCGCCTGGGGTTCCATCGGATTGCCGGCGTGGACGAGGTGGGCCGTGGCTGCCTGGCCGGCCCCGTGATGGCCGGCGCCGTCGTCCTCGATCCGCTGCGGCACATCCCCGGGCTGCGCGACTCGAAGCTGCTGCCCCCCGCCGAGCGCGAGCGGCTCTACGGCGAGATCGCGCGGCGGTCGCTCGGCTGGGCGGTCGCCGCGGTCGAGCCCGACGAGATCGATCGGATCAACATCCACCAGGCGACGCTGAGGGCGATGCGCGAGGCGGTGCTCGCGCTCACCCCGCTGCCCGACCTGGTGCTGGTCGACGCCTTCCGCATTCCGAACCTCTTCATCCCGCAGCGGGCGGTCGTGCACGGCGACGCGCGGTGCTCGGCCATCGCGGCCGGCTCGATCGTGGCCAAGGTCGTGCGAGACCGCCACATGGCGCGGCTCCACCAGGCCGATCCCCGCTACGGCTTCCTGCAGCACAAGGGATACGCCACGGCGGAGCACCTGGCGGCCCTCGCGCTGCACGGCTATTCGCCGACTCACCGCCGTTCCTTCCGCCCGCCGTCGCTCTTCGACCTGCTCGACGACCCGGGCGTCCCGCCCGAGGCGCTGCCTTCGGTCCTCAAGCCGTAACTGCCACGGACGTACCACAAAGATCACAAAGGTCACGAAGAACACGAAGCGTGTACCCGTAGGTTGCCGTTCTTCGGCGCCGCGCAGCGGCGGGCAGGGGCCGCGGGCGGGCGTCCGCAAGCCAGCATCGACCGCCGGCTGGCTCGCGGACACCCACCCGCACCCCTGCCGCGTCGGCCACCCTCCGGGTGGCCGAGCGCCCGAAGACCGGTGGGCCCTCCGCTAACCTTTGTGTCCTTTGTGTTCTTTGGGGTTTGAACCGTTCTTCGTGTCCTTCCTTGTCTGAGCCGTCTTTTGTGTCGCTCGTGGTCCGGGACGCCGGAAAAGTGGCCTGTGTGAGGCCGAATTGTGGCCCTCCCTTCGGGGTGCCGTCACATGGGCTGGCGGACGCGGCCGGATGAACCGATATTCTCAAGCGAGCCCCGCAGGCCGCCGTCCCACCGGGTTCGGGTCATCGGGGAGTGAGTTGGGAGGCAACTGGTGGCCATCGACCGCGACGCCACGCTGAGAAAGGCCGAGAAGTTCCTCCGGCAGGGCAGGCTCGACAACGCCATCGCCGAATACCTGCGCGTCGTGGAGGATCAGCCCCGCGACTGGAGCACCGTCAACACCGTCGGCGATCTGCTGGTCCGGGCGGGCCAGTACGAGAGCGCGATCGAGCACTACACCCGCATCGCCGACCACCTCTTCACCGAGGGGTTCCTGCCGCGCGCGGCCGCCGTCTACAAGAAGATCCTGAAGGTGAAGCCGGACCAGGAGCACGCCCTGGTCCGGACGGCCGAGATCTTCGAGCGCCAGGGGCTGGTCGTCGAAGCCAAGAAGGCGCTGACCAACATCGCCGAGCGCCGGTTGAAGCGCGGTGACCGCCGCGGCGCCTCGGAGATCCAGGTCCGCATCGGCGTCCTCGATCCCACCGACCTCTCGGCCGGCCTCGCGGCCGCGAAGGCCTCGGGCGAGCTGGGGCAGACCGCGGCGGCGGTGGAGAAGCTGGTACGGCTGGCCGGCGAGTTCGCGCAGCGCGGGAAGCTGGCCGAGAGCCTGCACGCGCTCGACGAGGCGGTGCGCCTCGACCCGGCCCACCCCGAGGCGCGCGCCGCGCTGGTCGCCCGCTGCATCGAGGGCGGCGACCTCGAGCGCGCGACGCGATACGCGGCGCAGGCCCCCGAGTTCAAGGCAATTGCCGCCGAGCTGTTCGGGCGCGGCCGGGAGGACGAGGGGCTGCTGGTGCTCGAGCGCGCGCTCGAGCACGACCCGTCCGACGTGGACACCCGCGTGCAGCTGGTTCGCACGCACCTCGCGAAGGGGCACGTCGATCGCGCGCGCGCGTGCCTGTCGGGCGACGTCACCGATCCCGAGCTGCTGCTCAGCCTGGCCGAGATCGAGCTGACCTCGGGAACGCCCGAGCGCGGGCGCGAGGTGCTCGAGCGCGTGCTGGCCGCCCAGCCGGGCCGCCGCGACGAGCTGGTGATGCTCGGGTGCCGCCTGTGCGAGCAGGACCGCGAGGCGGGCTTCCAGTGCGTGGACCTCGCGACCGACGCCGCCATCGCCGAGCACGACTGGCCGGCGGCGGCCTCGGGGCTGCACGAGTTCGTCACCCGGGTGCCTGGCCACATCCCGGCCCTCATGAAGCTCGTCGAGGTCTGCGTGGACGGCGGCCTCGAGGCGACGATGTACACGGCGCAGGCGCAGCTGGCGGACGCCTACCTCGAGGCGGGGCGAGCGAACGAGGCGCGCGTGATCGCCGAAGACCTCGTGGCGCGCGAGCCATGGCAGAGCGCCAACATCGAGCGGTTCCGCCGCGCGCTGGTGCTGCTCGGCGACCCCGATCCCGACGGCGTGATTGCCGACCGCCTCTCGGGCGACTCGCCGTTCACGAGCAGCGACTTCGTCCTCGACTTCGACCTCAACGATCCGGGCAAGGGGCTCGAGCCCGAGGAGATCGGGCAGCAGGCGGCGCCGGCGCCCGAGCCCGCCGAGAGTTCGGCGCGCGAGGCGGCCGGCATCGATCTCGCGGCGATCCTCGCAGCCCCGGCGGCGCCCGCGGGCGAACCGGAGGAGGCCATCGAGATCGACATGAGCGACGCGCTCGCGGGGCTCGACCTCGCGGATGGCCAGCGGGCACCCTCGGAGCTGGAGCGCGTCTTCGAGGACTTCCGCGACGGGGCCTCGCGCGCCGGGGGCGGCGACGCCGCCGGCCGCAGCCTCCGCCAGGCGATCGCTGACCTCGACGCCGGCCGCGTGGACGAGGCGGTGCGCGCGGCGCAGAAGGCCGTCCGGTCGCCCCGGCATCGCTTCGAAGCCGCCGTGCTGCTGGCGCGGGTCCACCGCGACCGCGGCAAGACGCACGAGGCGATCGAGTGGTTCGAGCGCGCCGCCCAGGCGCACGCGCCCAACGCCGGCGCCGGGCGCGACCTGCTCTACGAGCTGGGGCACCTGCTGGCCGAGGCTGGCGAGACCGCCCGGGCGCTGGCCGTGTTCCTCGAGCTGCAGGCCGACGCCCCCGATTACCGGGACGTGGGCGCCGAGATCGAGCGACTGACGCAGAAGACGGCCTAGCGGCCGCGGGGCGGACGGCCCGATCGCTGATCCCGGTCCGCCCGCCTTGCATACAATGAGAGCGTGACCCGGGGAGCGCTCCGCTGCTGACGCGCCTGATCTTCGTCGCCTACTTCCTGGAGGTGGGGCTGCTGCTGGTCCTTGCCCCGTGGTCACCGATCTGGGAGCGGAACTACTTCGTGGAGCAGGTCCCCTGGATCGCCGCCGTCGCCCGCAACAACTTCGTTCGAGGTGCGGTGACCGGGCTCGGGATCGTCAACCTGGCGGCGGGGCTCGCCGAGCTGCTCGCGTTGTTCGCGATGAGGCGCCGGTAGGAGCGCGCGGGAGGCCGCGCGCTGGTTTGACAGCGTGTTCTCGAGCCCCTAACATGGGCGCGCGTGCAGAAGCGCAGGGCCCGTCCCGCGCGGCTGCGCCGCGGCCGGTCGTTCCGTCTCTTCACTGCTCATGGCCGATCCCAACCGCCACGACTTCGGCGCCTCCCTGCGCGAGGCGCGGGAGCGTGCCGGCATCACCCTCCGCGCGATCTCGGCGAACACCAAGATCTCGGTCCTGACGCTCGAGGCGCTGGAGCGCAACGACGTGTCGCGTCTTCCGGGCGGCGTCTTCACGCGCGCGTTCGTCCGCTCGTACGCCAAGGAGATCCACCTCGATCCCGAGGAGACGCTCAACCAGTTCCTCGAACGCTTCCCCGAGGTCGCCGGCGACGCGGACCTGCACGAGCCCGCCGCCGAGGGGATCGAGGGGGAGCCGCGCACCGGGGGCGCCCGCGTGCTTCGCCTCGCCGCCTGGTTGGTGCCGGTCCTCGCGGGCGTGGTGTACTTCGCGTTCGTGCGTCCCGGGCTCGAGGCTCCCCCGGTGGCCAGGTCCACCGCTGCAAGCGAGCAGGCGCCGCTTCCCGCACCGCCGCCCCCTCCCGCGCCGGCGGACACACGGCCCGGCGGCGAAGCGATCGACCCTCCGCCCACCGCCGCGTCGCCGGCCGTCCAGCCTGCCGCCGCCGAGTTGGCCACCCCCACGGGCGGCGAGGTTCCCAACGCGCCGCCGGCCGCCGTTCCCGACGGGGCCCTGCGCGTCACCCTCGCACCGAGGGGCCCCTGCTGGGTGTCGGTTCGATCCGGCGGCCAGGTCGTCTACTCCGGGCTGATGCAGGCAGGGGAGCGCCGCGATCTCGAGCTGCGCGGCGACATTGCCGTGACGGCCGGGGACGCCGCCGCCCTCTCGCTCGCGATCAACGGCGAGCCAGCCCGTGCGCTGGGCGACACCGGCAAGGTCGTGACGGTGCGGTTCTCACTCGAGACCTACCGCGAGCTGCTCGAGGCGAGGTAGCGCGTGGACCCCTCCTACCGCACGCCGCTGCTCGACTGCTTCCGCCGGGGGGAAGCGTCGCGCGAGGTCCGCCTGCTCGCGGCGGCAGGACAGCTGGCGCCGCGCGCCCACGAGCAGCTCGCGCTGCTGGTGCGGCTCGCCTCCGACGAAGACCCCGAGATACGGGCGCTGACCGAACGCACGATCCGCCGGCTCCCGCCCGAGCCTTTGGCCGCCTTTCTCGCCCGGGCCGACGTGCACGCCGACATCCGCGCGTTTTTCGCCGAGCGGGGACTGGCGCCCAAAGATGCGGCCCCCGGCGGCGACACCTCGGCACCGCTGCTGCCGTCGGAGGACGACGGGGCTGCGGATACCACGACGCCGGGAGAGGCACCGGAAGCGGCGGCCGCCGATGCGGCACCGGGCGAAGCGCCCGGGGCGGCACGCGAGGGAACGGCGGCGGGTGACGCGGGGGAGAGCCGGCCCGGCACGGCGGGCGAAGCCGGCGAACGGCCCCGGGGCGCCGTCCAGCGGCTGGCGCTGATGGACGTTGGGCAGCGGGTGAAGGTGGCGATGCTCGGGACGCGCGAGGAGCGCAACGTCCTGATCCGCGACTCGAACCGGGTCGTCGCCGCCGCCGTGCTCAGCAGCCCGAAGCTGACCGAGAGCGAGGTGGAGTCGATCGCCCGCATGGCAAACGTCTCGGACGAGGTGCTTCGGATCGTCGGGACGAGCCGCGCCTGGATCAAGAACTACAACGTCGTCTCGGCGCTCACCCGCAACCCGAAGACGCCGATCGCGATCTCGCTGTCGCTGCTCTCGCGCCTCACGGGCCGCGACGTCAAGATGCTCTCCACCGACCGCAACGTGCCGGAACCCCTCCGCGTCGCCGCCCGCAAGCAGGCCATCATCGGCGACTCCCGCAGACAGTAGGGGCGACCCTTGTGGTCGCCCTGACACGCCGCTGGGCGACCACAAGGGTCGCCCCTACGGCCGGTTGCGGCGCCACGCGCTTCCTGAAGGGCCGGGCGACCACAAGGGTCGCCCCGACGATCGGTTGCGGCGCAGGCGTTTCCTGAACTGCTCGAACGGCAGTGTGTTCAGCACGTCGGCGGCCTCGAGCCAGGCGCGCCGCGCCACCCTCACGCCGTCGGCGAGCGCCTCGAAGCCGGCCTGGCCGTGGGCGTCGGAGTCGATGACGATCGCCGCGCCGCGCGAGCGGGCGAGGCGGGCGTTGAGGTCGCTGAGGTCGAGCCGATCGGCGAGGGAGTTGATTTCCAGCGCGACCCCTTCGCGGGCGGCCGCGTCGATCACGGCGTCGAGGTCCAGGGCCGAGGGTGCGCGGCGCAGGAGCAGACGGCTGGTCGGGTGCGCCAGCACGTCCACGTGAGGCGACGCGAGGGCGCGGAGCACGCGCGAGGTCATCTTCTCCCGGTCCATGTCGAGGGCGGAGTGCACCGACGCGACGACGAGGTCGAGCTGCGCCAGGCACTCGCCGGCCAGATCCAACGTGCCGTCTGGGCGGATATCGCACTCGATCCCGGCCAGCACCTCGATCCCCTCCATCACGGCGTTCACCGCCCGGATGCGGGCGGCGTGGTCGAGCACCGCCGCCTCGTCGAGGCCGCCCACCATGGTGAGCGACTGCGTGTGATCGGCGATCGCCAGGTACGAGAGGCCCGCGCCGCGGGCGGCTGCCGCCATCGCCTCGATCGTGTCGCGGCCGTCGGTCGCCGTCGTGTGGCAGTGGAGGTCGCCCCGCAGGTCGGAGCGGGCGATCAGGCGCGGCAGCGTCCCCGCCTCTGCGGCCTCGATCTCCCCGCGGTTCTCGCGCAGCTCGGGCGGGATCCAGGCGAGGCCGAGCGCCTCGTAGATTCCCTCCTCGCTCTCGCCGGCGACGCTCAGGCCGGTGGCCAGGTCGAAGAGGCCGTACTCGTTCAGCTTGTAGCCACGCCCGATGGCCCGGTCGCGCAGCGCGATGTTGTGCGCCTTGGAGCCGGTGAAGTACTGCAGCGCGGCGCCCCGGCTCTCGCGGGGGACCAGCCGCAGGTCGGCCTGGTAGCCCCCGCGCAGCAGGACGCTGCCCTTCGTGTCGCCCTCGCCGAGCACCCGCTCGGCGAGGGGGTTGGAAGTGAAGGCGCGGATGAGCGCGCGTTCGCCGCCGATGGCGAGGATGTCCAGGTCACCGCAGGTTTCGACACCGCGCCGCAGGCTGCCGACCGGGACGAACTCGGCGTCGGGCGCCAGCGGCTGCAGGTGGGCGACGAGGACTGCAGCCAGATCGCGCGTGCGCGCGAGCAGGTGGCGCCCGCCGTGCTGGCGCCGCTCGTCGAGCGCCTTGAGGATCAGCTCCTCCTTCTTGGCCCCCATGCCCCGCAGCGTGCGCAGCCGGCCCGACCGCGCCGCCTCCTCCAGCTCGTCGAGCGTCGAGAGGTGCAGGGTCTGGTAGAGCAGGGCGGCGGTCTTCGGGCCCACCCCCTGGAGCCGCAGCAGTTCGAGCAGCGAGACGGGGAACTCGGCCAGCAGTTCCTGGTGGTGCTGCATCCGGCCCGTCTCTGCCAGCTCGCGGATCTTGGCCGCGATCTCCTTGCCGATGCCGGGCAGCTTGCGCAGCTCGGAAGCGTCGAGCGCCTCGATCCGATCGGGCGCGTGCGCGACGGCGTCGGCCGCGTTGCGGTACGCGCGGATCTTGAACGGGTTCTCGGCCTTGATCTCGAGCAGGTCGGCGATCTCACCGAGCACCCGCGCAATCGCCAGGTTATCCAACGTGGTGCACCACCACAATTATAATGGCTCGCTGAGGTGAGGTGCCCGTGGCGTTCCACCGCGAGATCGGACAGTTGGCGCTCGTCGGCTTCGACGGCTACTCGGTGACGCCCGAGGTGGCCTCGCTGGCACGGCAGTTCGACCTGGGCGGCGTGATCCTGTTCAAGCGCAACGTCGAGTCGCCCGAACAGGTGGCCGAGATCGCGTGGCGAGCGCGGGAGCTGTCGCGCGGCGTCCCGCTTTGGGTCGGGGTGGACCAGGAAGGGGGACGCGTCGCGCGGGTTCGCGCGCCGCTCACCGAGTGGCCGCCGGCCGAAACGCTCGGACGCGCCGGCAGCGAGGACCTGGCTGGCCGCTTCGGGGCGGCGCTCGCGCTCGAGTTGTCGGTGCTCGGCTTCTCGATCGACTTCGCCCCGGTGCTCGACGTCCTCACCAACCCGGCCAACCCCGTGATCAACGGCGGGCGCGCAATCTCGGGGGATCCCGAGGTGGTGGCCCGCATCGGCGCCGCGATCGTACGCGCGCTCCAGGCGGGAGGCGTCGCCGCCTGCGGCAAGCACTTCCCCGGGCATGGCGACACGTCGGTGGATTCGCACTTCGACTTGCCGCTGGTCGAGCATCCGCCCGACCGGTTCCACGCGATCGACTTCGTCCCGTTCCGCGCGGTCATCGAGGCGGGCGTAGCCGCGATCATGACCGGGCACCTGCTCGTCCCCGCCTTCGACGAGGAGCGCCCGGCCACGCTGTCGCACGCCGTGGTCGAGGGGCAGCTGCGCGGCGAGCTGGGGTGGGACGGCCTCGTCTTCACCGACGACATGAACATGAAGGCCGTGGCCGCCCGCTTCACGCCGGTGGGGGCGGCCGTGACTGCCATCGCCGCCGGGTGCGACGTGCTGCTGCTGTGCGGCACCGACCCGGCCGTCCAGGCCGAGGTGCTCGAAGGACTGATCCACGCGGTCGAGCGCGAGGAACTCCCGGTGAAGCGGGTCGAGGACGCCATCGCCCGCCAGCGGGCCGCGAAGGCGCGGTTCGCTGCGATGAAGCCCTCTGTCGATCCTGTTTCCGGCGAGGTGATCGTGCCGCCGCTGCACCGCGACTGGCGACCCCTCCGGCCCGAGTCGCTTCGACGGTTGATCGGCCGCGACGAACACCAGGCGATCGCCGGCGAGATGCGGGAGTACCTGTGAGCCGGGGCCGGAGATGATCAAGGCTCGCGCGGTGCGGCCCGGCGACCGGGTGGCGATCGTCGCCCCCTCCAGCCCCTTCCAGGTGGACGAGCTCGAGGCCGGGCTCGCCGAGATCCGGCGCCTCGGGTTCGAGCCGGTCTACGACGACCGCCTCTTCGCGCGGAGCGGTTACGTGGCGGGTGAGCCTGCCGTCAGGGCGGGCGCGCTGCTCGACGCGCTGGCCGACCCGTCGGTGACCTGCGTGCTGACCGCCCGTGGA